>JAVBPI010000010.1:0-3367 GCA_031549705.1 Thermoguttaceae bacterium | reverse complement strand
GACGCCGGAAGAAAAGGCGAAATTGGCCGAACAACTATGTAAGTTCGGTCCGGTTGTCAATCTTGGAAACGGTTTGAAGATGGAAACGATCACCACCGGCGATCCGGTTTTCAGTTCGGACGAACTGGCCGAGTTTGAAAGACGAGGAAAAGATTTTCTCTCTCGATTGGAAACGGAAGAAATCAAAGCCGATCAAAAAACGTTGCATCGTCTCATGATGGAATTCCCCGTCGTCGGCGAGGAGGAAATCCAAGCCATGGAGCAAGCCCGAAAGGAGGTCAACGAATGTCGAGCGGCATCGTCGTAGATTCCAATATTTTCATCGAACAGTGGAGATTGCGGGACAGGAGCAATTCATTTTATGTACGGTTGGAGTCCCGGTTCGATTCACTCGGCATCTCCGTGATTACGGAGTACGAAATCCGGAATGGGATGACGGAATCGTATTCGAGTCAATGGAACGAAATCCAAAGCCGTTTGAAAAGTTTTCCGATCGACGGCTTCGTGGCTCAAATTGCCAGCCGAATCAACATCGATTTGAAACGGAAACGACAGCAGATCGACTTCATGGATTTGTTCATCGCGTCGACGGCCATCGCAAACGGCCTGCCGCTCGCGACGCTCAATCGGAAGCACTTCGAACGAATCAACGGCCTGAAACTCGTCTTGCCCGAAACCGTTTAACCGAGCGGTCTAACCGCCGAAGGAATGATTATGACAAAATACAATCTTTGTATTGCCGTGTTGTTTTTGGCTCTTCCATGCGCCTCCGTTTTCGACTTGAATGCCGAAGAAGGCCGTACTGTTGATGTCACGCTACGGATTGATCCGCGAATTGTACCGGTCCCTAAGGGAGATTTGCCCAAGATTGATCCTGTTTTGAACCATGCGAACTTGATCGCCATCAAGCAATTCATCTTGAAACAAGGCGGAAAACAAACGTATTGCCAAATGTATAACGACAATCCGTTTTATGCAGTTAAACCATACAATTTTTACTTGAACCCTGACAATGGTCAGACCAACATCAATTGCGACCCCAAATTGTCGGATTTTCATGAATTGGTCATCAGAAACATGGATTGGAAGCCGGGACGTGATCAATATCGAGATATTCGGTTCGACGACAAGTACTATATTTACGTTTCCGTATCTTGGCCGTCTGACGATTTGAGTGTCGCGACAATTCGCAGCCGAGCGGAAGAATCCGTTAAAGTCATTCTCGATGAAATGAAACGAGTCGAAAAAATCGCGGTCGAATCATCGAAAAAATGATCTTCGTCGTTTGAAGTACTTCAACGAACGCAATAAACAACCTCGCGCTTCGCGGCTAAAACGCAAGCGATATTTATCATTTTTCATTTACCATAATTCATTCATGAGCACGGAACTTGCTAAAAATATTGATTGGGTCGGATTCGTCGATTGGGGAATCCGCGATTTTCACAGCTATGACACCGTTCGCGGGGCGACGTACAACGCCTATCTTGTTCGCGACGAAAAGACGGCTTTGATCGATGCGGTCAAAGCCCCGTTCGTCGATTACCTGCTCCGGCGGGTCGCCGAGAAGACGCCGCTCGACAAGGTCGACTACGTCGTCTGCAACCACGCAGAACTCGACCACGCCGGCGGTTTGCCGGTCGTCATGAAGAACATGCCCAACGCGACATTGCTCTGCAACGCCAAATGCCGCGAAACGCTCGGGATGTATTTCGACGTTTCCGACTGGAAAATCAAAGTCGTCACGCCCGATGAAAAAATTTCGCTCGGCAATCGGACATTATCGTTCGTCAATACGCCGATGGTCCATTGGCCGGAATCGATGTTTACGTACATTCCCGAAGAACAGCTCCTGTTCTCGATGGACGCCTTCGGGCAGCACTTGGCCAGTTCGGTGCGGTTCGACGATCAATGGCCGCTCGAAGAGATCATGATCGAGGCCAAAACATACTACGCCAACATCGTGACGCCGTACGGAAAACAGGTCCAGAGCACGCTGAAACTCGCCGCCGGTATTCCGATCAAGATCATTGCGCCGAGTCACGGTTTGATCTGGCGCACACATCTTTCAACGATCATCGAGGCGTATGACCGCTGGTCGAAAGGGAAATACTCGCCGAAAGCATTGATTCTGTACGACACGATGTGGGAGAGCACCGGCAGGATGGCCGAAGCGATTCTCGAAGGAGCCGTCGCGGAATCGGATACGGTCGACGTCCAGCTCATGCATGTCCGGAAAACGACGCTCACCCGGATCGCGACGGAGATGCTCGACACCGCGGCCGTCGCCCTGGGAAGCGCAACGCTCAACATGACGATGATGCCGCAAATGTCCGCCGTATTGACATACATTAAGGGCCTGAAGTTTTCAAGCAAGTCGGCGTTTGCGTTTGGTTCGTGCGGTTGGGCTCACGCGGGCTCGGAGCAGCTTTCCCGCTGGATCGAGGAAAACGGTTGGACCACGATACATGAGCCGATCAAGACGAAATATCGTCCCACGCCGGAAATTCTCGACCATTGCCGCGCCGCCGGGCGCCGCCTCGCCCAAGCGGCCCTGAACGCTCCCGTCCCGGAGTAAAGAAAAAAAACGAGCCCAAAAGAGCCCCAAGTGGGACCTGCCGTCCGGGCTTCTTGAGCTTCCGCTCATCGTAAGAACCCGCTCCCGGTGGTCGCTGGGCTTTGTGCAAGTAAGAAAGAGCCCCAAGTGCAGCGGTACTCCGCGCAACTTGGGGTTTCGTCATCAACGAGTCGTTCCGGCAAACCGGAAGTTGCGCTCTCGCTCCACTTCCGGCTCTTTGGAGCTTCTTGAGCTTTGCTACGATTTTTTCTGAAGTCGGACCTCGTCCAGAACGGCCTTCTCGTCGAGCTTCAGTTTCTTCGCGATGCCGAGACCGCAATCCTTGTCCGCCTGATAGAACCTCGCGACGGCCCGAACCCGAATGTTTTCCGGCACACCGTCCATCGCTTCGGCAACGTTCGACATCAGCCGCTCCTGCTCGTCTTTCGGGAGCAATCGGAACAGGTCGCCCGGCTGAGAATAATAATCCGTGTCTTCGCGGTGGTTATGGTTGAACGCCGTTCCCGCGATGTCCAGCGGCGGTTCCTGAGCGCAGGAACACTGGGTCGGTCCGCCGAAACTGTTCGGTTCGTAATTCACGCCGGACCCGTTGCCGTCGAACCGCATCGCGCCGTCCCGTTGATAGTTCTTCATCGGACAGCGAGGGGCGTTGACCGGCAAGGCTTCGTAGTTCGTTCCAATTCGATACCGGGCCGCGTCAGCGTAGGCGAACAGCCGGCCTTGAAGCAATTTGTCGGGCGAGAAGCCGATTCCCGGCACCACGTTTCCAGGATCAAATGCCGATTGCTC
>JAVBPI010000040.1:0-33695 GCA_031549705.1 Thermoguttaceae bacterium | reverse complement strand
AGCGACGACGGCAAAGCCTTTCCCGTGCTGACCAGCCCGCGCGGCTTCCACGGCGGCGTTCAGGGCCAACAGGTTCGTCTGGAACGCGATGTCGTCGATCACTTTGATGACTCGTTGGACTTCCGACGAATTCTTCATGATCCGATCCATGGCTCCGTTCATCATTCCCATCGCTTGCTGTCCTTCCGAAGCGGCTTTGGTCGCTTTTTGGGCCAAGTCGCGGGCTTCGCCGGCGCTTTGGGCGTTCGCCTTCGTCTGGCTGCTGATTTCGCTCATCGACGCGGTGATTTCCTCCAAGCTCGCCGCCGATTCCTGAGCTCCACTGGAGAGCGCCATCGACGCGGTTGAAACCTCGTTCGCACCGGTCGCAACCTGTTTGACGCTTTCGTTGATTTCGTGCAGCGTCCGATTGACCTGATCGAGCATCGAGTTCAGGTTGACGTTCATCGAGTCATGCTCGCCGCGAACTTGAATCGATTCGGTCCAGTCGCCGGCGGCGAGATGGGTCGACAACCCTTCGACGTTTTTGAATTCGTGGAGAATCGCGTCCAAAGCATTGGCAAGGTCGCCGACTTCGTCCTTCCGTTTCTTGTCGGTCTCAGGAATGTCGATCGTGAGAACTCCCTGTTTGGAGATGACGTTCATCGCGCCGACGGCTTTGGTGATTCCCGACGTGATGTTGTGCCGCAAAACGATACCGAGAATGATTCCCAAGACGACGCCGAAAATGATCGCCCCGATGATTCCCCAGGAAGCGTTGTTGTCGATCGCCTTGACCGTATCTTCGCAGGATTTCATGTCACCCCGCAACAATTTGAGCGTTTCGTTCGCCGCCGCTGAAAAACGAACGGCGATGGCCACTTTGGCTTCGTCGGAACTCTGCATGTCGAGACTGGACTGAACGTCCGCCTCGAAGGCTTCTTCCCACATTTTGAGCGTGTTGGTGGCGGCTTCGAGACGTTTTTTGTTCTCGTCGCTCAATTCGGGCATCATTGCCGCCATCCATTTGCGAATGTTGCTGAATTCGCCGTGCGCATCTTTTTGGTACCCTTCACGTTTGGACACATCAAGCAAATTCATGTCGATGTCGCGGGAATTACGGCGAATTTTTTCCGTCGCCTCCAAAATACGACCGACTATGTGTTCCAATTCGCACCGACTTTCCGGAATGTATTTCTTTCCTTCATGGTCGATAAGAAGCGTTTTGTTCCGCTCTTTAATTCCTTCGTTGACCTTTTCGATGGCGCTGTCGAAGTCGTTGGAGGTGTTGATTCGCAACTCGGCAGTCGCCTGATTGACACCGTAAATTTTGACATAATTGGCGTGTTCGTTTTTGTAGTTTTCCGCTTCGGTTTTGATTTTCGCCACTTCGTCACGGATTCCACTGTCGGAGCGAGGATTATCGACGATTTTCTTCGTCAACGGTTCGATGTTGTCCAAAATCTTGCCAATGTTTTCATTGACGTCTTTGGTGTACGAATCGTTTTTCGTTCGTGCAAAGCGAAGCGAGGCGAGTTGGGCGGCGTTCGATTGGTCGACCATGTCGTTCGCTTGGCGGTTGATGTCCGCCAAGTCGGTCATGTAGCCGACCTCCGTGTTGACAAGTCCCAGGCAATAATAGCCGGCCGCTCCGACAAGCAGAGTGAGGAGGCTGAGCAGGGCGAAGCCGAACATGAGTTTCGTACCGATTTTCAAGTTGTTAAGCATGATGACGTTGCTCCGTGGGAAAATGAGGAATGGGGAATTTTATGCTTAAACCGCGATGGTATTGGCTGAAAACGGGCGTCAACTCCTTTCGACACGGACATTTGAGAGGGAAAACGAACTGACTGATTTTTTTGTCAGCGTGCGCGTTTTCAAAGTTTACTATGCAAAATTTCCCGATGCAACCGTCAGAGGGGTAAATTCCCGAAAAAACGGTCGGAATTCAATAAGTTTCGTTTGTAGCGATTGTTCCGGCACGATTGTTTTTGAAGCAAAAATCCGGGTGTCAGGGTTGAAATACCGCCTCGGTACTGCTGATGAAAAACCCGCATGGAGCCGCCTGAATGCGAGGAAACTCGCCGACGGGGGTCTTGTTGATAAGCACGCGAAGCACGCCCCCCTGTTGAACGGCGCTGAAATAAAACGATGGACCGTTCTTGCCCCGAACCGGCGCCGCGTTGCCGATCTGCTTGCTACTGCTCCATGCTCCGTTACGCATGTTTTGGAGAATGACGTGGCCGTTCTCATCGACGATCACGTCATCAAAATTATCACCATCGACGAAATTAAACACCATCCCGACTTGAAATTTCGCCAGATTCTTGGGAAACACCGTGAACTGCGGAAGTATTTTCGGGTCCCGGAGCAACAAAATACTGACCTTCCCTTCCTCCGCGATTCCAGCGATCAGGTCGCCGAGATCCTGCCAATCCTTGGTAATCCATTTGAACGTCAACTGGTTTTTCTGTACCCATGTGCCGATGTCCTCAATGGAAACCGGCTTCTCGTCGGCGACTTTCTTCCACGCTTCGATGAACCAGGTATTCCGCGGCGGGTTACGAACCTTCTCGTTGTCCCATTGAATGATCTGCCGCAAAATCGCGCCCAAGACGTCCGGTCGGGAGACGATCAGGAATCGTCCCAACGCTTGGTACATTGCGTACTGATAGGATAGCTCTTCGTTCGGATTCCTCAAAACGACACCGTCCCGGCGCAACAAATCCGGCGTGAATTGCGAGTCCAAAAACGGTTGAATCAATCCCGGCTCGATCGGCGTGACCGATTTTTTCGCGGCGTTTTTTCCCTTGGACGTCGAGTCCGGTTCATTCGGGACCGCGTTTCCGGCCCCCTTTTCCTTGGTGTACGTTCGGAGGCGAACCAAGCCGACCAATCCTTGGGCGGGATAGTCGGTCGTCGACAAGCGAGGGGGTAATCCGACGACCAGTTTGTCACCGTTCCAGGTGTGATTCTGGTACGTCATCGCGAGCCCTTCGTGGAGCCAAATCGGATACGCGTTCCATCCGCCGGGCAAAAAGTTGAACGTGTAAAAATGGGTGACTTCGTGAAGGATCGTTTCCCGGGTGCGTTGAAGCGAGCCGCTACGGATCATGTAGATGGCGTTTGTTGTGCCGGTGAAAAACCCGGCGTATCCTTCGTCGAGTGGTTCGATGCCGTCGAACGCGCACTTTGCGAGAAGCCCTGCGCGGTCGTTGAAGATGAAGATTTTGCAAACAGGAATCACTCGATTCGGGTCCGCTTCGACTTTCGGAGCATCTTTCTTTTTTTTGGCGGTTTGCGGTGCCGCATCGGCGTCGGCTTTCGCTTCTTCTTCGAGCTTCGCCTGGTGGTACGGCGAATATTTCACGAAAATCTTGTCGAGTTGCGAACAGAGCTTTTCCACGAGCACGCCGACTTCCTTCGCCGTGGGCCGCGGATGTTCGCCGGAACGTTCGACCGCGATCTGGAAGTTTTTCGTCTCGAAGCGGTCCATCGACCGGACTTCGAGCGGATCGACTTGCGCAACGGCGAGTTGCGCAACAAAAAAAGAAATACCGAACAGAAACGATGGAAGATATTTTTTGAACATATTCGATTCGGTGGGAAACGGTTCAAGAAACGACAAAGTCCGAATGTTCCATGGATTGTACAGGAAACATTCGGACTTTGGAATAACGCAGGAGACCTGCAAGTGTGAAAATAGCGTTGTCCTTTCGACCACAGGGAAGCGGAGGGAGAAATCTCACCTTCCCGAAAAGGCTGAAAATTCAAGCTCAACCGATTCGGTGAGATTTCTCGCTCCGCTCGAAATGACGGATCGTTTTGAACGTTGCAGGTCTACTGGGGAATAACGGCTTGTGCTTGAAAAACGAAAAAGGTAGGCGACCGATCGGCGGTCGCCTACCAACCTTAACGGCTTAAGCCTTCGCTTTGGCGGCGTCGAGTTGGTCGGCGATCGCCTTGGCGACGACTTCCGGCGTCGCTTTGAAAATCACGTCGTTGCCGACGGTTACGGTCGGACCACGATCGCAATTTTCGGTGCAGAACGTCGCTTCGACCTTCACGAGATGTCCGAGCGCCCGCTCTTGGATGTGATCGACGATCTTCTTCAAGAGCGCTTGGCTTCCTCGGACGAAGCAGCTCGTTCCGACGCAAACGGAAACCTGGACTTCCGGCGTTCCGGTCGTTTCGTCGAGCACCGGCATCGTGAGTCCGTAAATCCGGCGACGGTTTTGGTACGTCGTGTGGAGCAGTTCGTGAGCCGTGTGTCCGCCGACCCCCCCTTCGAAATGCTTTTCGTAACATTCCGCGAGAAGATGGTTGTCCTGCGGCTTGTGGAGTTGGAGCATCTTGTCCGCTTTGTAGAGCCCTTCGGCTCGGCTGCGGCGGACTTCCCAATCGTTGGAGACCGGCTGACCGGCACCGCCGACGCATCCGGCGGGACACGCCATCACTTCGATCAGGTCGTATTGCTTTTCCCCCTTCTTGATCATGTCGGCGACTTTGCGGGCGTTGCCGAGACCGTGAACGACGCAAAGCCGGACAATCAAACCGTTGAGGTTGAATTCCGCTTCCCGAATGTTGTCGTCACCGCGAACTTCGTTGAATTCGAAATTGTCGAGCTTCACCCCTTTGATTTTCTCCACGGCGTAGCGGAGCACCGCTTCGGTCACGCCGCCGGATGCTCCGAAAATCACGCCGGCGCCGGTCTTGAATCCGAACGGATTGTCGAGCGACTGCGGCAGCAAGTCGTTGAAACGGAGTCCCGCTTCTTCGATCATGCGGGCGAGCTCCTGCGTCGTCAACACGAAATCGACGTCCGGAATGCCGTTCGGGGCGAATTTTGCCTGCTTCGCTTCGAATTTTTTCGCGGTGCACGGCATCACGGAGACGACGATCAAATCTTCCTTGGCGACCCCGAGGGTTTCCGGGAGAATTCGTTTCGCCGTGGAGCCGAACATCTGCTGCGGCGACTTGCAACTGGAGAGGTTCGCGATGAAGTCGGGAAGGAACTGTTCGGCGTACTTGACCCACGCCGGGCAGCACGACGTAAACTGCGGCAGTTTCTCGTTTTTCGTCTTTCGGGCAATGAATTCACTCGCTTCTTCGAGCACCGTCATGTCGGCGGCGAAGCTGGTGTCGTAAACCTGATCGAAACCGATTGCTTTCAGGGCGGCGACGATGCGGCCCATTTCGACGCTTCCGGGGACGCCGCCGAACGCTTCACCGATGGCGACGCGGACTGCCGGGGCAACCTGGACGACGACTTTCTTTTTCGGGTCGTTGATCGCCTTCCAAACATCGTCGACATCGTCACGGGGGGTCAGCGCGCCGACCGGGCAAACCGAAGCACAGAGGCCGCAGTTGACACATTCGACATCGGCGAGGTTCTTGTTGAACGGCGGCACGACACTCGACTTGGCCCCACGACCGGCGAAACCGATCGCGCCGACCCCTTGAATTTCGGAGCACGCGCGGACGCAGTCGCCGCAGAGGATGCACTTATTCGGATCGCGGACCAACGAGGGGCTCGAACGGTCAACCGGCTGCATCGCAAAGGTTCGCTTGAAGCGGACTTGGTTGACACCGAGTTGTCGCGTCAGTTCCTGCAAACGGCAACTGGTATTTTTCGGACAGGTCGGACAGTTCTGGTCGTGGTTGGCGAGAATCAATTCCAAGGCGACCTTGCGCATCTGGCGAATTTCTTCCGTATGCGTTTTGACGTCCATTCCTTCGGTCGGCGTCGTCGAACAGGCCGCGACGATGCCGAGTCCCTTGACGTCGACGAGACAGAGCCGACAGGCCCCATAAATGCTGAGTTCCGAGTGATAGCAGAATGTCGGAATGTCGATTCCCGCTTTTCGAGCGACTTCCAGGAGGTTACGTTCCCCTTGAATCGGAACCTGCATCCCGTTGATGGTCAACATCTTCACCGTATCGATCATGGTTGCTCCTTATCTATAAAAATTTTATCGATAAATTTTTATCAGTTTATGTGATTATTTTACCCCGGAAATTTTTTTTGACAAGGGGACATTCAGTCGTTCCGTTTGACGATAAATTTCGCCAGGGCGGCGAGTCCCTGAGCGGCGTCGCTGTCCATGCTTACCGGAATTTCGGTGAGCGCTTCGTCGGTCAGCGCCAAGGCTGTCCGACGGGATTCGGCGATGGCGCCGCTGGCATTCAGCTCCCCGACGACCGTGTCGTATTCTCCGGCGTCCAGTTGGGCGAGGAGCGATGTCCGCTGCAGCACACCGGCGTTCTCGAAATAGAGGATCAGCGGAAGCGTCGGTTTGCGATTCACGAGATCCGTTCGAAGCGTTTTTCCGACGGTGTTCGTTTCGCCGACCAGATCAAGGACGTCGTCCACGATCTGGAACGCCAGCCCCAATTTTTGACCGAACCGATGGAACCGTTCGACGTCGGTTGTCGAAGCCCCGGCGAAAAACGCGCCCAATTCGGCGCTGCACGCCAAAAGCGGCGCCGTTTTTCCGGCAATCATCGTGAAATACTCCTCACGGGACATTTCAAAGCGGCCGACGGTTCCGATCTGCTGCAATTCCCCTTCGCAAGTCTTTCGGCAAGCGTCCGACAGGGCACGCAATCCTTTGATTTCATCGGTTCGCGTCATCAATTCCATCGCCAAGGTCAACAGCATGTCTCCGGCGAGAACGCTGACTTTCGCGTCCCAACGGACATTGATCGTTGCCAGATGTCGCCGTACCGAAGCGCCGTCCAGGATGTCGTCGTGAATCAACGTCGCCGTATGGACCAATTCGATCGCCGCCGCCGCCAGGAGATGGGAATCGGTCAATTTTCCCAACGATTTCGCAACGAGAAACACGATCGCCGGACGCATCCGTTTGCCGCCGAAACGGAAACTGTAACGGACGATTTCATCGACGAACGGATCGACGCTCGTCAATTCCAGTCGCGTTAATTCTTCCATGGCGGTCAATTCCGTACCGATCAACCGGTACGCCCCCTCGACGTCATGGGGGTAAACAGGATGGTGCATGATAGTGAAAAGGGTTATGAAAATCGTTCAAGGAATGAACGACGGTTTTCGTTGGCGTTTGGGATTATTCCTTGATCTCGATCTTTTTGATCAGGAGCTCTTCGCGGCCCGGCAGTTTCGGGAACGGGGCGTGCGGTTCCGTTTGATACCAAAACCCGACGCTGGCGATGTCGTCTTCCAACGGCAAATAACGTCCGCTTTTGTCCTGCATCCAACCGAGCGCCTGGATCGTGACTTTCAGCTCTTTCTCGAAACGGATCGGGTCCGTGACGTGCCAGCGGTAAAGGCCGAACCGTTGTCCGACTTTGTAACACAAATCACGCGGCAACACTTGGACCAGTCCGGCATACGGGGTGCTGAACTCGACGTATTTGCCCCCCCGGTCGAAATTGTACGAACCGCAAAAATAGTCTTCCGTTCCCGTCCCGGCGATCGTGGGAAACTCCTTGTCGCCGTCGAGATAGAATTTGATTTCCCCTTCCCCCCACCAACCGGGACTGCGAACTTCCCACGCCATGTAGGTTCCGACGTAATGTCCCTTCCCTTGAACGCCGTCGAGGATCGTGACGACGTCTTTCGCCTTGAGCGGGTTGACGCGACGGAATTGAGCGTGCAGATAGGCGGCGTTTTCCGGAACCTTGCCGAGCGCGTAATTGATCTGGTAATAAATGTGACATTGCTTTTCGTTCAAATTCTCGACCGTGACCTTCGCCTTTTTCCGGAACGGCATGGTCCAATAGCAGTTGAACGCGCTCCCCGGATTGACGTTGACCATCAGCGAATTGTTCTGGCAATACTCCTGCCAGCCGCATGCAAAGAAGTCGCCAAGCGGACATTCGATCGACGGCGTTTCTTCGTCGTCCCAGTAGAAGCGGAGAATCATCTCACGCGTCCGATCCAACGGGGCGGGGGTCAGCCAGATTTGTTGGATCGCGCCGCTCCCTTCGATTTCCGCCAACGTGAACGTCGACTTTCCCGGGATGTTCACATACGGAGAAACCTTCCATCCCTGTCCCAAATCACGAGCGGCGTTCTTTGCCGGGCCGTCGGTCGACATCGCGGCTTTTCCCTTTTCGCCGGTGAAATTCTCCGGCGAAATCGAACGGGTCTGCGTATCCGAGAGCAGGTGCATGGTCGAACGGTCGACGGAGAGTCCGTCGAACTGGGCTGCCGCGAAGCACGGCGACAACAGCAAGACGATGACGGCGAAAAACGATGATTTCATGGCGTGAAACGGGCTTGTTCGATGGTGACGGCGTCAAAAATACGACGGTGATTGTTGAAACGAAATCGCGAATCGGGCATGGATCCGTTCATCCGAACGGCCAAGGCCAGAAATTACCGGGTATGGCCGGTTTTTTCGGTACCGGTTTGACCGGCGGTTTTTCGGACGGTTTTTCCTCCGCCGGTACGGTTGTCGGTTTTTCGTTGTCGGTGAATCGCACGGTGAACGTTCGATTGGGGGCGATGAGCGACATTTCGAACCGTTTCGGGTCCGTGGCGACACGAAAACCTTGCATGATGGCGTTTCCGTGTCGATCCGCCGGGATTTGGGGGGAGAATCTTGTTGCGCCGGTTTTTTTATCGATCCCCCTGACGACGGTCATGAACGACGCCTGGCCGTTCGGCATCTGGTCCGTTACGGAAACTCCGAAAAGGACGACCGGAAGAGCGCTGGGGAGCTGGGTCAGGCGATACCATTCCTCGACTTTCACGGTTTCGTTCCAGAGCGGTTTGCCGTCCACGTCGTACAGCATCAGCGACCCGAGGCCGACGGCGATGCTCGGAACATTGTTCAAATTGCTGCGGGATCGCAACACTTGTTTGCCGTCATTGTTGGTGGCCGGTTTCTGTCCGCCGCCGAAGGACGGATTCTCGACAAAGAGCACGAGGTAATTGCCGTCGATCACGTCGATGTCCAGGTTCCAATTTCCGTGTCGAAATCGCTGGTCGCCGGATTGCTGTTTCAATTTGACGCCGAGCCGCTGCCCGGAAGAGCCCCGTTTCTCGCCGAAGAAATCCTTTTTCGCCAGGAGATCGTATATTTTAAGCGTCGCCTGGGGACGAGTGAGTGTTGCGAGGAACCGATTGTTTTGTACGAACCTGACCGTCGTGTCCCCCGTCATGCCGTCCCGGATCACATGCGATTGGATCGTCGGCACCGCGACGCTCGCTCCCGACGTGTCGTAAGAGACCGCAAGAGCCCGTTCTCTCGCCGGTTTTTGGTTGAAGATGTCCTTGACGTCGCAGACGAACAATTTGTACTGCCCGCTCGTCGACGGGGCGCAACAGACGACGTTCGTTTCGAACGCGAAAAACGCCCCCTTCGGCATGACGCCGTTCGCCAACTCCTTGCCGCTGGACGGATCGATCGCGACGACCTGGTTCGATTCGCCGAGATGGAAGAAGAGCGAATTCCTGTCCGATAACATCGAACAACGGAACGACGGAACGTCGCGGGTCCAGAGTGTTTCGCCGTTGCTCGGATCGACGCCGTAAATCAGGTCGGCGTCCTTGTAACAAATGACTTCCGGCAACAGGTGCACCGGATCGCTGAGCGATTGGTTGTCGGCGGTGTTCTGGTAATTCCAGAACTGGAAAGCGCCGTGTTCGATGTGGTCGATCCGCAATCCGCCGTAAATCTGCCGCGCCGCTTGCGGCGACGCCAGCGTTTTCGTCCAGAGCACCTTCGGCGAGCCGGTTTCGTCGAGCCGGAACGTATCGATGGCGATCATGGTGTTGCGGCGGACGAACAGGAGCAGGTGATTGCATCCTTTAACGTACATTTGCTGGAAACCGAATCCTTGCTGATAGAATTCGTGGAAGTATCCGCTTTGTTCGATTTCCGGCGCAAGGGTCGACATGTCGCAGCGCCAACGGGTATTTCCCTGCGTGTCGTAACAAACGAGTTGGCAGTCGTCGACCGTCGAGGTTTCCAAGGCGTAAGTGTACGGCGATTGGAACGGTTCGTACGACCCGACGATCGGAACGACGACCCGGTTGACCATTTGACGGTCGCCGGATCGAATGGCCTGCAGCAGACCGTTCGGGACGCGACGTTGCGGGACCGCCGTGGGGTCCGAAACCGGTTTCACGGGTTCGTCCTGGTACTCGACGGCGCCGGTGGGCCAATTCGTTCGAACGACTTCCCGTTCGTAGTATTCCTTGAGCAGCGGCCGGGCGAGAGCGTTACGATAAATGTCCCGTCCCGTTTCCGTTCCGATTTTCTTGTCGGCGTACAGTAAATTCAGTTGACGGTAATAATAGAACGCGTCCGCCCCGTTGTCCTGCGATTCCAGGAGCGTTGCGAGCCGATGGATGTCCGCCATCGGCGTCGTGGGGGGAGCCAAATCGATCGGTGTCGCGATGGAAGCGGTTTCGCCCCGTTTCTTGCCGGGGAGCACTCCGTCGTAAAAACCGGACGCCGGCGGATCGACCATTCCGATCGTCGTCGGGGGAGCCGGTCCCATTGCGGCGGTTTCGACGTTCGGCGTCGAGGGTTTCGGTTTCGACGTTTTCGATTTCGACGTTTCCATCGGCCGACCGAAGAAATCGGTGTCGGGTTCCGCGTTTTCGATGCCTGCCCGCCGCTCCTGTTCCGTTTTTTGTTCGGAATCGTTCATCGCGACGGCCGAAACGTCGATCCCGGGGATGAACCATTGGACCGGCGGATTCATCGTCGCTTCAAGCATGGAGTACAGTTCGTGTTTTTCGTACAGTCCAAGCAGGAGCTCGGCCGCCTGTCGCGAGACGGGAAACGTACGAAAATACTCCGTGAAGAGCCGCCAGCGTCGGATTTCCGGCGGAATTTTCGGCGTTTCGACCGGTTCCCACCACGGCGACGTCCGGAACGAATCGGAGCCGGGAGCCGCTTCGTTCCAAAGACTCAACTGCCGGAAGATGTCTTCCGCGTTTTTCTTCAGCGGCGCCTCGAATTTTTCGTTCGTTTTTTTGATGTTCTGCTCGATCAGCGTTCCGAAGGCCCGACTCAATCGGGCGTTGACCCCCTCTTCGACCGGAATCTGGATCGGGTTGTCCGCTTCCAAACGGAATGATTGGTTCAAGGCGTCGAGAAACTCCGTCGGCTGACCGGCCCGAATCGCTCCCTGGGCGAGAACGAGCAGTGTTTCGCCGAGCTCTTCGGGAAGCTTCGAGAGCGACTCCAATTCCTGCTTGCAGCCGCTCCAAGCGGGGTAGTCGGAGCGGAGAGCGTCCAACAAGGATTTTCGCAGCAGCATCGCCGCCGGT
The DNA here is from genome assembly GCA_031549705.1 of Thermoguttaceae bacterium. Lineage (GTDB taxonomy): Bacteria > Planctomycetota > Planctomycetia > Pirellulales > Thermoguttaceae > WRKP01. The sequence goes on along the minus strand of JAVBPI010000040.1, from coordinate 22,447 downwards.
TCGGATTTCGTCGCCTGCAACGACCGTCGGAACAACGCGATCGCTTCCGGAATGTTTGCCTCGGCGCGACGGATTCGTCCCAGTTGCAGCAACCCGACCGGATCGTTCGGATCCTGTTGCAACAAGCTCTCCGCTCTCTTTTTCAACGGCTCGAACTGATCGAAGCAGGTCGTCCGAAGCGGCGATTGCGAGAAAAGCATTCCGTGAATTCCGACCAGATTGCCGAGCGTGATGTCCTCACGGAACGACGACAATGCCGGAAGAGGAACATCCGACGGCCCCCCTTCGGAATTGGCCAGGGCTTCCTCGATTTCGGTCGCCAGCGGATTGGTCGGCGTTTCGATCGTATCCGATGGGGGGGGGACCTTCCCCGATGCAAAGGTCTGCGACGGAGAAACCGTTTCATAAACGCCGCGATCCAAATCGATCACCGCGACGGTTCCGTCGGAGAGAGGAAGATAGTATTTCGCGTCGCTGTGGACGCCGACGCCGCTGGGAACGATTCCTTTCGGAAACCGGAGATCCGGCGGTTCACCGTTTTCCTTTTCGGCGTTTCGTGTATTGAAAAACTTCGAAACCTCGTCGTTGGACGACTGAATCCGTTTGCGGATGTTCGATAAATCCGAACGTCCGACGGTTCCCTGTTTTTGCGTTTGAACGCTGGCCAAGGTGTACTTCCAGAGCGGTTCGCCGTCCGTCATCGACAGCGCGAGCATCGAGACCGGCGTTACGATAAACACCTTGCCGTTCCGGATACAGGCGACGTAAAGGGTGTCGGGGCGTTTCAAATTACTTTTCTGCCAAACCAGTTTGCCGGTCGCAATATCGAGACAGTAAATCGAGGGGGCGTCCGACGGGGCGACGATGAGGCGGTTTCCTTCGATCATCATTGCGGGGACCTGCCAGCCGCTCTGCTCGAACATTCGTTGGAACTCGTCGTTCCGGCCGCTCGTTCCGAACGTAAAATACCGTTGGTTGCGCATGTTGTTCCGATCGTTCGGATCGTCCTTCGGCGGATTCAGATAACTGAAGCACCAGAGCGGCGAACCGGTGGTCGCGTCGACGGCGATGATCATGCCGAGCGCCGTCGGACAAAACAGGATTCCGTTGGCCGACGTGGGGGTCAGGCCGTAATAGCGCCGCAGCCAATCGGTTTCGAACGGAATCGGCGGCTGCACCAACGGTTGCTGCCGAATCAGTTTGCCGGTTTGAGCGTCCAGCACGAACAGGCGGAGCATCCCACCGTTTTCGCCGATCACGTTCAGGCAGCCGTACATCGGGAGCGGAACGCCGAGGAACCATGTTTCGCCGAGGAAGCGTTCTTCGTCGGTGAGCGTTGCCTCCAAATCGTTGCGAGAATCCTTTTCGTCTTTTTTCTCGTCTCCTTTTTTCTCTTTTTTCGTCGGCGTCGGCTGTTGGGCGTCGGGAGCAGGGGGGAGATTCGACTTCTTTTTCGGGTCGATTTCTTCCGCCATTTGGTCGAATATTTTCTGTACGACGGGAAATTTACCCGTCCGCCAAACGACTTGTCCGGTGCGGGCATCTCGGGCAACAAGCGTATTTCCGGGGCGGGGACGGGGGTCCTCGAACTGCTTGCCGTTGTGATGGATGCGCGGCCCTCCACCTCCCCATGGATTGCCGTAGTTGAAATTCGGACTCAGATCGAGCCCTTCGATCGAGTAAATCCGTTTGCCGTCGCTGCTCATTCCCTGCTGAATCCGGTCGTGCCAGAGCAGGACGCGGAGCATGAATCGGGAGGTTGCGTTTCGACCGTAAGCTCGAAATTGGTTGAACGACGGCGCGATGGCCGACGGGAGCCGGTAATCGGCGTCGGCGCTGCGCCAAACGCGCTTGCCGGTCCGAATGTCGACGGCGGTCATTTCGAGCATTCCCCGTTGAATCAACCGGTTGTTGACGATGAGCGGCTGCGACGCGGGAATGTACACTTCGTTGGCCCGACGGACCACGTTTTGCAGGAGCCGCGCTTCGGAAGCGTTGTCCGCCCGTCCGAACATCGGAATCTGCCAAAGAAGTTCCAGGAGCGGCTTGTCGGTTTGCGTCGACGGGTTCTGCGACGGCGTTCCGAACGTGAGGAGCCAACCGGCGCGTTCCAACCATTCGGCAATCGGCCGTGGTGGTCCGATGCTTTGTTCGAGCTTGGCGATCACCTCGTCGACGTTTTGCGGTGTCCATTGTTCGGAACCGGCGAGGAGAATCATCGGCTGTGGATGCCGTTGAAGGAACGATTCGACGGTTTTTTGGGCGTCTTCTTTCATGCCGAGCCGCAATTGGCAGGTCGCCAGTGTCAAACTCAGCGTCGGTTCGTGAGCGTCGGTTTTCAGCCCCTTTTGTTGAAGTTTGCGGAGCGTGAACATCGCCGAGCCGGTCGCTCCTTGTTCGAACTGCGACATGCCGAGCAGAAAAGTCGCGTCGAGTCCGGCAGGAGTCGGAAAATAGTTTTGAGAAACGATTTGAATTCCTTCGAGCGAACCGTTTTGAATCGCGTTGCCCAAGAGCCGCTGAGCAAGCGTTTCGTATTGCATCGCATAGGAATTCCGACCCGCTTCCGGCAGTTGGCGAATTTTTCCGGCGATGGCGGCGTCGAATGTTTCCGTGGCTGTTCGCTGGAGCGGAAAGTCGGGGGGAGGCGGAACGAGATAATCGAGCGAGCCTTCCAGGATCGAACCGAGAAGCTGTCCCGCTTCGGCGTACCGTCCGGCGTTGGCAAGGCGTTCCGCTTGTTCGAATCGACGCTGCAAATTTCGGTCCGGCTGAACGAGCCGTTCGAACAACGGATTGATCTTTTCCGCTTTATCTTTGTCTTTATCCTTTTCTTTTTCCTTGGCCTCCTTTTCTTTGTCGTTCCCTTCGTTGGCGGGTTCAACCTTGTTGACGGGCACCAATTTGATCACTTTGGGCGGAGGAGCGTTTTTCACCTTCGGCGGAGCCGGAACCGGCAGGGGCAAAAACTGCGCGAACGCCGTCTGCGCAACAACACTCAAGATCAGCGCGAGAATAAGCGGACGAATCATCATGGGAGCCCTCCTGGACGAGTTTTCAACGACGGAAGAACATTTCCATTATATCATTCGCGGGGACGGAATTGAATTGGGGGGAACGCCCCGCTGCCGATTGTTCGAAATATCCTTCCCGAATTTCGCATCCGGTATATCCGTCAGCGGTCTCTCGATAATCGGAAAAAAACAGCGAAAAAAATTCAAGGCTCTTGAGAAATTCGCATTGAGGCTTATGATTATAGTGCAGGTGATAACTTTCGTTTCGTTTCGAAAGAATCGCCAGTGATTCATTTAACCACGAAAATCGGGTAAAAAAATGCAAAAACTGATCGCCCTGAGTGTCTTCCTTGGTCTCGGATTGTTCGTCCTCGGTTGTGAACCCGCTCCGCCGGCCAAAACGCCGACGCCGCCCACCACTGTGACTCAAGAGGTGGAAAAAGCCGCGGAGAAAACGGCCGACGCGGTGAAAGATGGAGCTGAAAAAGTCGGCGCCGCTGCGGAAAAGGCTGCCGACGCCGTGAAAGATGAAGTCAAGAAAGCCGCCGATGCCGTGGCGCCGGAAAAGAAACCGGAAGAAAAGAAGGCCGAATAAGAAAAGTCGAGACGACTTTACCACTTTAACGCCAACGAGACCGTTATCCTTTCGGATGACGGTCTCGTTTTTTTGAGCCGGGACTTGCGGTTTCGGAGAGCAATGGCCAACACTCCGGGACCGCAGGTCCCGGCTCGATTATTCTTGCCCCGACTATTTCTTGCAATCGGCAAGGACCATCAGGACATATCCGGTGACGAGGTTGGGATCTCCTTCCATCCAGCGAACCGTTTCGTTGACCCAAGAGCCGTCTTCGGCCTGTTTTTTGGCGAGAACGTCGACCAATTCGGCTTTCCAGTCGTGCTTTTTGCCGTCAGCGTCTTCCATGTCGTCGAGTTTCATCGTCGTGAGCGCCTTGGCAAACGTCTGGTAGTAATAGAACAGACCGTTCTGTCCCTGGCCGGGATTTTGCGTCAGGTCGTAATGTTTTTTGGCCCAATCAACCGCGGCTTTGACCCGTTTGTCTTCCGGTGTCAGTCCGGCGTAGATCATGCTCTTCAACCCGGCGTAGGTCATCGACGCGTAACTCCGTAGCGCGGCGGCGTCTTGACTTCCCCCGCCTTTGCCTTGGCCCGGGCCGCCTTGACCACGACCTTCGCCTTTGCCGCGTCCGAGATCCCCTTGCGCTTGTCCTTGGGGAGCGTCTGCGCCGACCGCCGTGTAAATGAAACCGCCGTCCGGGTTCTTCGAAGCGTACGGAAGCGTGTTGTGTTCCGACTCCATGTTCTGGCAGCGGGAAATGAAGACGAGCGCCTTCTGGATCGCCGGATCGTCCGCCGGTTTGCCGCTCGCGCGGAGCGCCTCGACGAAGAAATGGGTGTTCGAAAGGTCCGGTCGTTTGTTCTTGCCGTATCCGGCGCCGCCGTAGAACACGTCGTCCGGCGACTTGCCGTTTGCTTCCGTGAACTGTTCGCCGATCAGATATTTCTGGGCCTTGGCGAGCAATTCGTCGTACGGACCGGTTTGGGCGCCGGACGCTTTTTTGGCGGCATCGTTCGCGGCGGCGAAGCACATGATCGCCAAACAGGTTTCGTAGTTTTGGTAGAATCCGTCTTTCGTGTAGACGCCGCCGTCTTCACGGGTCGACTTCTTCAGGAATTCGAGTCCCTTGGCGACCATGGGATCGTCCGACTTGACGCCGGCGTCGAGCAGGCCGCAGAGAACCACGGCGGTCGGACCGATTCCCGCTTGCGGCGAGAACGCACCGTCCGGCGCTTGGGCGTCACGGAGAAACGCGACCGCCTTGTCGATCGACTTTTGGCGAACCGCTTCGGTCTCCTGGGCGACGGCAACCGCCGCGAAAATCAGCAACAATGGAATCAGTAACAGTTTTTTCATGGGTGTCTCCAAATCAGTGGTCAGTTAAAAATCGCTTGCGTTTTAGCCGCAAAGCGCGCATTAAATGTTATTCAATTCGTTGCCGTCCCGAGTCGACAGCGCCCGCCAAAGTTCAAGCCGAATCGTTTCCGAAACGAGATGAACGGAACCGTCGAGCCGAGCGGCGCAAATGATTCCCGGATGATAACTCCGCGACGTGAGCGATGCAACCGTTCGAACCGGCGAAGCATTGGTTTCATTGCTGTTCGTCCCCTCACGAATGGTGCTGACGTCACAGCGGTTGACTTCGGCGTAGGTCGAATAAACCAGTTTCGTGTTCGGCGTTAGCGCGGTGGTGAAACCGCTGTGATGGCATCGGCCGTCGGGCCATTCCGTGCGGCCGGTCGCCGCGGCATCGATGGGAGGACCGAGCTTTTTGTCCGTGGCGGCGTCGAGAATCGTTTTGATTCCGGCGGCATCGGGGATCGGTTCAAGAACCGCTTCGGCGGCGGTGTTGGCCCGGGTGTACGGCGTCCACGCTTTGACTTCGGCTGTGAGAAGCGTGTTGCTCGTTCCGTCGGAGGCCGCCGCGAAATTCAAGCAGGAGTTCGGATAAAAGAGTCCGTCTCCCCCTTTTCGCGTCGCGGGATCCCAAACGAGCCAGGTCCCGAAGTTGAACGCATAATTTGCGCCGTACAATTTGTAAGCGGGGATTGTCCCGGAAGCGGCCCATTCCCGCGGCTGGCGATTTTCTTCGCTCGGACAGACGAATACGGGAATCCGTCCGGTGTTTTCCTGGGAAAAAAACGCGATGTTGTCTGCGTGGTCGAACGGTTTGGAAGGGTCGACGGCGCCCGACATCCCGCCTTGTTCGATGTAATTGAGAATTCGACCGATCGGCCCCCAATTGGCGTTTCCGGAAAACCCGACCCCCGGCTCGAAAAACAGGCTCGGCGGCATGGCAAGGAACGTGTCGTGATAGTTGTGGACCGCAATGGCGATCTGCTTCAAATTGTTGGTGCACTGAATTCGTCGTGCCGCTTCCCGAGCCGATTGGACGGCGGGAAGCAAAAGGGCGATCAAAATGCCGATGATCGCAATCACGACAAGAAGCTCGACCAAGGTAAATGCGTGGTGGAAATATCGTTGTTTCATGGATGGTTCTCGTTGAAAGGAATGTGCCGTCATCCCCGCGCAGGCGGGGACCTCGACAAAAAGCGCTGTTGACCGTTTGCATCCGTCAATAACGTGTGCAAGAACCCATTGAAATCTTCACTCAAGGTCCCCGCCTGCGCGGGTATGACGGAGAAACAGTCAAAACCGACGGAAACACGAGAACGGATCATTCCCGTCGGATAGTCGTCAGGGCAACGAAAGCAAAACCTTCCAACCGATTGCGGTCGGATTTGAAATGCTGAAAGAACGGCGTCGCGATTTCCGACGCCGTGCAGGCACGAATTGCGGAGAGGAGAAATTCGCTGTCGTTTCCGTTGGCGATGATTCCGTTCTCATGGGCAACGAGAACGGGAACGGAATCCGGCAACGGTTCTGGAAACCGTTGCGTATCACGGAGAAGAACAAGGATTCGCCGACCGGATCGGAAGTCCGAACCGGCAAGTTGAGCGAATGTCTCCATCGCCGTTGGGGCATGAAAGCGTTCCCGCAAAAACGCCATCGTTCGCTGAACGGCAGGGGAGTCCGAAGAAAGATCAAGACGTTGAAACGCCCCGTGGAAACTCGTTTCGTGTGTGTGTGAGAACGATTCGACGTTTCGGGATTCGAGGGTTCGAAGTCGAGCCAAACCGTCGGCGACAACGGCCCGAGCACGATCCGCGGCTTCCGGTGAAACCGTTTGTCGAATCGACTCGATGTATCGTTCGGAGCGGTTGACCAAGGTATCGCAAAGTTCCGTCGACGAATTCGCCGCTGCCGCAACGGAAAAACCGAGCAGCATCAGGAAAAACGACAAACGGATGAAAGTCGACCGCAACATCATGAATAAATTATACTTGCCGACAATTTCAGCGTCAAGCAATTTTTATTTATCATGGCAGCCGGAAGCGACGCCGGTAGTCCGGCGGGAGCGCCCGGTTTTTTCACCCAAAAGAGCCCAATAACCCGGGCGCTGCGGGAGTACCCTTCGCTTCCGGCTGCCATGAAGGATTTACCCGCTGAAATGGAACAGGAAGATATCGCCGTCCTGCACGACGTAATCTTTCGGTTCACGTCGAACCAGATTAGCCGCTTTCACTTCCCGTTCGCTGCCGAGGCGGATCAGATCTTCCGCTTTCATGACTTCGGCCCTGATGAATCCCTTCGCCATGTCGGTGTGAATGGCGGCGGCGGCGTCCAAGGCGGTTCCCCCTTTTTCGACGATCCACGTTCGAACCTCTTTTTCACCGGCGGTCAGGAAGAGCATCTGTCCGGAGACGTCGAGGAGCATTTTCAGGACCCGTGCTATGTCGGCGGAGGGGAGCCCCATTTCGTCGAGGAACGCTTTTCTTTCATCGGCGGACATCGTGTCGAGCTCCGTTTCAAGGCCGACGCTGACGGCGACGACAGGGGATTCCGGCGTCCCGAATTTCTCGTATTTTCCGAGATCGGTTTCGTCGTCCGCCGTGTTGACGACCACCATCCGGGGCTTGCCGCTGAGCAATCGGAAACCGCGAACGACACGGAGTTGCTCGACAGTCAGTTCATCGAATTTGAGCGGCTTGCCGTCTTCCAACGCGGTTTGAAGCAACTTCAGGGTTTCGATTTCGAACTCGAATTTTTCGTGCTCCGCCTTCGGAACGGGCCGTTTGTTTTGTTCGATCACCTTTTCGAGCCGGTTGAGCACGATTTCAAGGTCGGCGAGAATCGCGTCTTCTTGGAACGCCTTGATTTCCGTGTCCGCATTGGATCCGTCGAAAGCGGGAACGACAAGAACCAGCGCGTCGGTTTCCCGCAGTTGAGCGAGCCGTTGCGGGTTTCCCTGTTGGTCGCGGCTGAGTCCCGGTGTGTCGACGATTTCGATCGACGCCATCGTGACCTTTTTCGGCGTGTAGATTTCGCAGAGCTTTTCGACTCGCGGCTCCGGAATCGCCGCCGTCGCCGACTGCGACGTATGGGAAAGCGCCGGATCCGGTTTCATGCCGGTCAACCATTGAAAGAGAAGACTTTTACCCGAACCTTTATAGCCGACGAGACCGATTTTCATGGGGAGCTGCAATAAATGAAAGAAACGGGGACCAAGCGAAGCGCATTCCCCGGGCACCAATATATCGCACCCCTGCCGGTTTGGCAAGGCAATTCACGGTCTTTCTCCTCGGCGACTTGCGCCGCAATCATGGTGCTTGATGAGTTTCCGGCTGCGGGAATGTGGTCGGCGGATTTTCCGGATGGCCGAGGAGCCGTTTGTAAAAAGCGCCCGTCGTTTCCGACATGTATCGTGTCACCACATACAATCCCGGAATGATGAGCATGCCGACGAGGGTTGCGGCGACCATTCCCCAAACGGTCGTGATACCGATCGACGAACGGCTCCCCGCACCGGCACCTGTTGCAACGGCGAGCGGAATCACGCCGGTGGTGAACGCCAGCGCGGTCATCATCACGGCACGGAAGCGGACGCGCATGCCTCCCATGGCGGCTTCATGGATCGACATTCCCTGTTCCCGCAGGTGTTTGCAGTATTCGACCATGAGAATCGCCGTTTTGGCGGTCAGACCGACGAGCATCAACAGGCCGAGTTGGCAGTAAATGTCGAGCGGCATTTTCAGGAAATAGAGCGAAGCCATCCCGCCGAGCGTCGCGGTCACGACGGAGAGCATCACGGAGATCGGCGTGGTCCAACTTTCATATTGCGCCACGAGAAAGAGATACGCGAAAATCATCGCCAATGCAATGAGAAACACGATCTGTCCCTCGTTCTGGCTTTCCTGGTAACTCAGGTCGGTCCAACTGATTTGGTAGCCGTGGGGGAGTTCCGACTGAACGAGGCTTTGGACGGTCGCCATCAACTCGCTGGAACTGACTTCCGGAACGGCTTGCGTTCGAATGGTCGCGGCGGGAAACATGTTGAAGCGTTCGACTTGTCGAGCCCCGAGCGTCCATTCGACGGTGGCGAGGTTGTCCAACGGAACAAGAACGCCGTGGTCGGAAACGACGGTCAACTGGCCGATCGCGTTCGGGTTCTCCCGATATTCCGCTTCCGATTGGATCACGACCTTGTACGTTTTACCGTACATGTTGAAGTCGTTGACGTACAGCGAACCGAGTTGCGTTTGGAGCGTTCGGAAAATCGCGTCGACGGAAACGCTCATCGCCTCGGCTTTGTCGCGGTCGATGTTGAGATGGATCATCGGCGTGTCCATACTGAACGAGGTGTTCGCATTAAATGCTTGACCGGATTGCATCAGTTTCGACACGAGCAGGTTCGCCGCTTGGGAAAGTTCCTCCAGGGATTGGTCGCCGACCGCTTGCAGCGCGAAGCTCACGCCGCCGGTCGCGCCGAGTCCGCTGATCGCCGGGGGAATGAACGCGTTCACCTTGGCGTCCGTGATCGTTGCGCAACGCTCTATGATTTCGCGCTGAATGTTCTCGATCGACGTTTCCTTCGTGGTCCGTTCGTGCCATGGTTTGAGCCGAACGGTGATTTGGCCCATGTTTTCCGATTCGCCGGAGGAGCGGCTCCGCACCGGAACGGCGATGCAGAAATTGACGCCGTCGATCTTTTCGACGATGTCGACGAACTCCGCGAGCGCCGTTTGCGTTCGGGGAAGCGATGCGCCGGCCGGGAGAATCACCTCGCAGAAAAGGGTTCCCTTGTCCTCCTTCGGGAGAAACGCCGTGGGGAGTCGGGTGAAAAAGGCGTAGTTGCCGTAAATGATCGCGGCGAGCAGGAAAATCGTTACGATGGGGACCCTCGCCAGGAAACCGCCGATTCCCAAATATCGGTTGCGCGTGAAATCGAGCCCCTTGTTGAAGTATTTCGCCCAACCGCGGCTCGCGCCGGTATTTCGTAACAGGATTGCGCAAAGGGCCGGCGAGAGCGTGAGCGCAACGAGCGCGGAAAGGCAAAGGGCGACGCACATCGTGATCGCGAACTGCCGATAAATCGTGCCGACCATTCCGCTGAAAAAAGCGAGCGGAGCGTAAATCATCACGACGACGAGCGTCACGGCGATGAGCGCACTGGTCAACTCTTTCATCGCCCGAAACGCGGCGTCCCGCGGCGACAGTCCTTCTTCATGAATGAGCCGCATGCAGCACTCGACCACGCAAATCGCATCGTCGACGACAAGACCGATCACGAGAATCAAGCCGAACATCGTCAGCGTGTTGATACCGAGCCCTAAAACGTACATGAACAGGAACGTCCCGATGATCGAAACGGGAATCGCGATCGTCGGAATCATCGTCGCCCGCCAATCCTGGAGGAAAAGATACGTCACAACGACGACGAGCAGAAACGCGATAACCAGCGTGATGAAAATTTCGTGCATCGACGCATACACGAAGAGCGTCGAGTCGTATCCCATTTGCCAGTGCATTCCTTCGGGAAAGTTTTCGGCCATTTCGCCGATGAGCTTTTTCGTGGCGTCGACGACCGTCAAGGCGTTGGCGTCGCTCAACTTGAAGACGGCGAGAACCCCCGCCGGTCGGCCGTTCATGGTCGGCGTTCCGGCGAAGTTTTCGGCTCCGAGTTCGATGCGGGCGATGTCCGACATGCGAACGAGCCGGCCGTCGGAACCGGTGCGTACGATAATGTCGGCGAACTCCGAAATCTCGCGGAGTCGTCCTTTCGTGTCGACCTTGAACTGCATCGAAGCGTTCGACGCTTCCGTCCCGATGGAGCCGGTCGCGGCTTGCACGTTTTGCTTTTGGATCGCCGCCCGGACGTCTTGTTGACCGATGCGGTAGTACCGCATTCGGATCGGGTCGAGCCAGACACGCATGCTGTAACGCATTTCGCTGAAGATCGACGCCTGGCCGACGCCGTTGATCCGCGCGACGGCGTCCTTGACGTTGTTGCTGACGAAGTTGCTCAGGAACAACTGCGTGTGGTCCGGATTGTCGCTCGTGAAAATAATCGAGGCGAGAAAGTCGGCGGTCCGCTTGGCGACGTTGATGCCGCGCATCGTGACTTCGGCGGGAAGGACCCGCTCGGCCCGCTTGACGGCGTTGTTCACGTTGACCATCGCGATGTCCGGATCGATGTTCGGCTCGAACGTGAGTGTCAAGCTGTAGCTGCCGCTGTTGTTCGAAACGGACGAATAATAGATCATCCCTTCGATACCGTTGATTTCGGCTTCGAGCGGCGAGGCGACGGCGTCGGCGATGACTTGGGCGCTGGCGCCGGTGTAGGTTGCCGTAACGACAATGGTCGGCGGCGCGACTTCCGGATATTCGGCGATCGGCAAGCGTCCGACGCAGATCAGCCCTCCCAGGATCAGGAAGAGCGAGATCACCATCGCGAACTTCGGACGTTGAATGAAAAAATCGGAAAACATGAGGGGAGATTATTTCGTCTTCTTGAGAACGCGTTGATTACCCTCCCCTCTCCCTCGGGAGAGGGCTAGGGTGAGGGGCGTTCGGCGTGAAATAGGGACGAGAATGCAAAACAAACAAAAAGGGGCGAATGGTTTTCTTAGCGGTTTTCTTTGTTTCAAGCACAAAACCCCTCACCCTAACCCTCTCCCGGGGGGAGAGGGGACGGTAATCGCAGCCGTCCTCAAAAAAATGGCGGTCACAACCTCGCGGTTGTCGTTCGTTTGCATTCCTTATTTTTCGGACGATTTCGGTTGAACGGGGTTGACTTCCATGCCCGGCGTGATTTTATTCGCGCCGCCGACCACAAGGATTTCGCCGGGCGACAAACCGGTCGTGACGACGTAACGGTCGAAAACCTGTTGGCCGAGTACGATGTCCCGACGCTCGATTTTATTTCCCGTCGCCAGGACGAACACATAATTCCGAACGCCGTCGGTCATCACGGAGGCGACGCTGATCGCCGGGAGCGGCTCCTTGAATTTTTCCGCGAGCCGAACCTTGGCGAATCCGCCGGGGAGCAGTTGCGCCTTTTCGTTGCTACAGAGCAAATACGTCGCAATGGTTCCCGTCTCCCGATCGACGAGATTGTCGAAAAAGTCGATTTTGAACTCCCCTTCGTACGGTCGGCCGTCGGTGCGGAGGATTTGGATGTCGGCGCCGGTGGTGGCGTCGTCGTCGTTGCCGTGGAAATATTGCATGAAATCCGTTTCGCTCAACGTGATTTTGACGGAAATCGGATCGTATTGTACAATCGTCGCCAACGTACCGGACGTCGGCGTGATGTAGTTTCCCTCGCTGAATTGCTTCGCGCCGATGCGGCCGGTCAACGGGGCGTAAATCTTCGTGTAGGAAAGATCGTTTTCGGCCAACGAAAGGTTGGCGCGAACTTCGTCCAGTTTCGCCTGCTGCAAGTCGCGGGTTCGGCGGGCCTGGTCAAACTCCTGTTCGGTGGCTACGTGTTCCGCGCGAAGCCGGGTGATCCGATCGAGTTCCCGTTGAGCCAAGCTGAGTTCCGCTTCGGTTTGCCGAACGACCGCTTGGGCGACTTTGACGTTCATCGTATAGATCGTGTTCTCGATTTCAAAGAGCAAGTCCCCTTTCTTGACCACCGTTCCTTCCCGAAAGGCGACTTTGTCCAGGAAACCCGAGATCCGCGGCACGATTGCCACCGTTTCCTTGGCGGTCACGATCCCGACGTAATGCTTCGGCTGTGAAATGGTCAACGCCCCGACCGTCTCGACCCGAACACTGGGGGGCGTTTTGTCCGCCGCGCTAACGCTTATGGCGAAAAGAAGCAATGCGAAAAACGAAAAAATGTATTTTGAGGCAAGCATTTCAAATGGGCGATAATGAAATCAAAAAAATGGTCTCACACGGAAACATGGAGGGAGGAAAACGTGATTTTTTTCCCATCCGTGCGAGAAGCAAACCAACTGTCGGTCTCACAAATATGACCGATTTTGTCGGCTTTGTAAAGAGAAGAGCGGAAAATTTCGGAAAGGTCGGCGACCGATCGCGTGCCGTACTCGGCACTGGGTGCCATTCAGACGGGTTCCTGTCCGGAGTACCGGACGTTGCCGCCCGGCGGTCGGCAACCTACCTTTTTGTGGGCTAAACGTGCCGGCATGGGATGCAGAGGCCGTTGACGAGACGGGGGGCCATGACCAATTCGCCGCAGCGGTCACATCGGATGCTCTGATGAATGCGGGCTTTTTCCGGCAGCGGAATCCGAGCGGGACCGACCGCGAAAATCTCGTCGAAATCCGCTTGCATGATTCGGTCGATCATTTGTCGCCGAATCCGTTCCCGTCCTGCCGTATCGTCTGGCGGGAGCCGTTTCTCCTCTTCCCGCAAATCGAGGAGCAAGCCGCCACGGGTCATTAGTCGGGCGCTCTTGTCGTCGCTGCGACGAAAAAAGGAATAGGCGTTCTTTCCGTAATCGAGAAACACGAAATTCCCCTTTCCGAACGTGCAGCCGACGAGATACTGAATCGCGTCGACGGAACACATGTCGGTTTCGACCACGGCGACGATCTCTTCGTCGGTGGCGTGTCCGAACTCACGCAGCGCCCATTCCGCGGCTCGGATTCCGAAACTCAGACCGGGACAATGATGTCCGTGAAAAGCGATGACGCCGTCAATTTGTGGTTGTGTCAACATGAGGTTTGGGGTGTTGGGAATGGATGTCGTCATCCCCGCGCAGGCGGGGACCTAGGCGAACGATGTCATTATTGTCTTTGCATTCGCTATTGATTGAAAATAAAACACCGTGAATAACATGTGCAAACACGCATTGATATCAAATCTCTGGGTCCCCGCCTGCGCGGGGATGACGAATTTTTCCGTAACTTTGTGTTTAAGGGGTTAATCGTTCGATGACGAAGGTCATGTCACGGTTCGATGTGTGGATTTCGACCGGAAGGCCGTAAACCTGTTCGATCATTTCCGGGGTCAGGCCGTCTTGGCGGACATCGCCGACGACGGTTCCCTGACGCAGCAACAGGAATCGATCCGCGTACCGAATCGCAATATTAATGTCATGCATGCTGAGCACTGCCATGATGTTGCGTTCCCGGACGGTTTCGCGGAGCATCGACAGGACGCCGACTTGGTTTTTCAGGTCCAGAGCACTCGTCGGTTCGTCGAGAAGCAGCAAATCCGGCTCCTGAACCAAAGCCCGTGCCAAGGCGACTTTCTGGATTTCGCCGCCGCTCAATCGGTCGAGAGGTCGATGAGCGAACGACGCCAATTCAAGCCGGGCCAGAATCCGTTCAACCGCTTCGTAATCTTTTTCCGCCGCGAACCACGTAAAATACGGTTTCCGGCCGAGCAGCACGGCGTCGAACACGGAGAGCGGCGTCGCCTCGATCCGTTGCGGCACATAAGCGATTTTCCGGGCGACCGTTTCCGCCGAAGAATTTGCGACGTTTTCTCCACACAATCGAACGGTTCCTCGTTTTTTCTTCAGGATTCCGTTCAGACACCGAAAAAGCGTCGACTTTCCGGAACCGTTCGGCCCGAGCACGGCAACGATTTCGCCCGGTTTGACCCGAAACGAAACATCCGAAAGAATTCGGTGTCGGGAGTATTCGAAATCGACGTGTTCGACGTTCAACCCCTCAGTCGTTCTCAGGCGGCATGTCGCTTGCGTTTTAGCCGCGCAGCGAGTTTTTTGTGTCATACATCCCTCCGATTCAGCAGCAGCGTCAGAAAAACGGGAACGCCGATGAACGCCGTTAATATCGAAACAGGAAGCACCCGGGGAGCGAGCAGCAACCTCGCCGAGGCGTCCGCGAGAAGGAGCAGCAGTCCGCCGGAAAGGAACGAAAACGGCAGCAGGAACCGATTGTCCGCTCCGACGAACAGTCGGGCAATATGTGGAACGACAAGTCCGACAAATCCGATGATCCCCAACAGCGAAACGAGCACCGCCGTGAGAAACGAGGCGAGAAACATTGTGGTCAGCCGCAATCGCCGCACCGGAACGCCGAGCCCTTTCGCGGTTTCCTCGCCGAATGCCAAAGCGTTGTAGTTCCAACTTTGCGTCAGGAAATAGAGCGAAACCGGAACGACGCAGAGCGACATCAACGCCAAGCCGCTCCACGTTGCCCTTGCGGTGTCGCCGAACGTCCAGTAAACGATCGCTGCCAGTCGGGCATCGTCGGAAAGGTATTGCAGAAACATCAACCCGGCGGAGAAAAGCGAATTCAAGGCGACGCCGATCAAAATGATCGTTTCGGAGCGAGCCCCCCGTAATCGTCCGAAAAGGAGGAGGGCGCCGGACGCAAGCATTGCCCAGAGGAAAGCGCCCAGCGCGATTGTCGTCGGCGAAAACGCGGAGTCGGAAAGCGTGTTGTCCATGGAGACGACTTTACCGCCGCCGATGAAAAGCATGACCGCCGCTCCGAACGCCGCCGCCCCGGAGATTCCGAGCGTGAACGGCGACGACAACGGATTCCGCAACACCGCTTGCATGGTCGCGCCGGAAATCGCCAGCCCGGCGCCGGCAATGATCGCCGCCAGCGCTTGCGGCAGCCGAATGTCCATGATGATCCGAACGAATCGCGGTTCCGTCTCCGTGCCGCAGAGAATCGCCCACGTTTCCCCTATCGGAACCGCCGCCGCCCCGACCGAGATCGAGATTCCCAACGCAATCGGAAGCAACAGCGCCGCCGCAACGAGCAGCGCGAGCCGACCTCGTAAAGAGCGGCGATAGCGGTTTGCGGAATGAGTTGGGGTGTTCATAAAAAATATCGAGATATTTATTGATCAGGTAGGCAACCGACCGCCGGGCGGTTGCGTGCGGTACTCCGCACTGAACGCCGCTCACTAACTCCGAGTCCGGATTACGGGACGTTGCCGCCCGGCGGTCGGCAACCTACCTGATCGATTCTATACTTTCAAACGCCGGAAACGCCAACGCCGAATTCAACGTTTCGAACACCGGTTTGCCGACGAGGAACGTAAAAATCTCGTCCGCTTTCTTTTTCGGATCAATGTCGGCGAACCGATCCGGATAAAGCGTTTTGCCGACGAACCAGGCGTTGGCGAGCACGGCGTCGTGGTTCACGAAATAAAACGTGTTCGGAAACAGCGTGAACACTTTTCCCGACTGAACGGCAGCAAGCGAACGGTACGCCGGGTCGGTTCGGAGTTCCGCCAAGCCGCTCGACGTTCCAAGCGTCAAGGTTCCGAGATCGAGAAAAAGAACGTCGGGGTTCCATTCGAGGATCTTTTCCTTGGCGAGCATCGTGTGTCGGTTGCCGAGCAGAGGATCGTCCGCTTTCTCCGTCAACGGACTCTTCGTTCCGGTAAGAACGAACGGTGGATATCCCGCTTCCGAAGAGTTGAACCCATGCGAACCGTTGTACGAAACGCCGCCGACGTACACGAGCGGTTTCGGTTCCTCGATATTTTCGGTCCGTTTTTTCAGGTCGGCGGTTTCCCGATCGAAAAAGTCGATCACGGCTTCCGCGCGGGGTTCTTTGCCGAGCGCTTTTCCCATGAGCCGCAATCCGGCGTCGAATCCTTCCCATCCGACGGTGATTCCCCGCATCGGAACGAGGAGGACGGGAATTCCGGTGCGGCGGGTCAGTTCGACGGGATCGTATCCGGCGCCGGTATCCGCTTTGACGATCAATTGCGGCGGCGTTTTCAGGCTTAAGAGGAGTTCCGGATTGTCCCGACCGCTCGTTTCACCGCCAACGGGGAGTTTCCGCAACTCCGAATGGGCCGCCAAATACGCTTTCATGCCGTTCCGTTGCGGCTCGTTCCGTTCGTTAGTGTCAACGGCGACGACTTTGTCGACACAATCGAGATAAACCGCGAGCCGTAACGTGCCGCCGCTGCAATAGATTCGGTCAACGGTTTTCGGGAGCAGGCCTTGAGCCCGATATTCCTCCCATTGCGCAATCGTTCGGATCGGCGCTAATTCCGATGTCGTGCGGCGGCAGCCGACGAAAAGCATCAGCACGGCGGAAAGATAGATCAAAAAACGGTAAACGCTCATTGCGGTAATAATTTTTGCGAAAACGTAATAAAAGCGTTGTCAGATTTTAGCGAAGAAAGATTGTGTTGGCAAGTTATAAGGTCTGGAAATTTCAATCAAGAAAACGAGACAATGACGTCATCCCCGCGCAGGCGGGGACCTAGACGAAAGACATGATAGAACGTTTGCATCCGTTCTTGACTGAATTTCGAGACGGTGAATAACATGTGCAAGAATACATTGATATCTGTTCTCTAGGTCCCCGCCTGCGCGGGGATGACGAACTCAATTCCACGGTTCCTCGCATGGCGAACGGTTCCGTCAGCTTGACATGGTTTCGTCCGTTCGTACAATGGGTATTACGTTTTTCGGAAAACTTATTACCGAACGCTGTCCAATCATGCCGCTTTCATTCTCTTGCCGTTGCCGGGCGTTTACGTTGGTCGAACTTCTCGTCGTGATCGCGATCATCGGTGTGCTCGTTGCGCTGCTGCTTCCGGCAGTCCAGATTGCGCGGGAAACGGCGCGGCGAATGCAGTGCGCGAACCATCTGAAGCAGATCGGGTTGGCGATGCATAACTATGTGAGCACCCACAAAGTGCTGCCGACCTTCGCCGTGAACGCTCAGCGGACCGGAACGATCGCCGAAGGGGCGTCTCCCCCTGAAGCGGCGTGCTGTTTCGGTGCCAAGGCGACGTCGGTTCATTCCCGATTGTTGCCGCAATTGGAACAAGCGTCGACGTTTTCGCTCATTCCGAATCGCGAATGGGTCTATTTGGCCTGTTCACGCGACCATGCCCGCCTCAACGGGACCGTCTTCAACGGCGGAAGCATGGTGGAAGCGGCTCGAATTCCGATTCCGACGTTTCGGTGCCCTTCCGACGGTGGTCCGAATACCTTGACGAGCATCGCCGTCGATCCGTCCCCCCCCCGAACCGTCATGCCGAATGGAAACAAGGAAGCGACCGTCGATCCGGGGGAACCGTCGACGACGGCGACGACGAATTACATGGCGTGTACCGGTTCGGCGACGGAAACGTTTTACGACTTGAACCATCCGACGGACGGAGCGTTCTCTTATGAAAAATGGGTTGGGCTCGAAAAAATGACCGATGGAACGAGCAATGTCGTCGTGTTTAGTGAAGCGATCATCGGCGACGGTTCGAACGGTTTGGTCGATTCCGCGAATCCGGCGCCCGATCCGATGCAACCGTGGACCCGTTGCGGGTATTCGACAGCCGGCCAACGGTCCGCTCCCGATTGGGAACTCACGCCGGGTCTGACCACGATCGTCCCGAATCCGGACGTCCCGACGTTGCTCGTCAGCAACACGACGGCGTGGATCGGTTGGCGGGGAAGTATTTGGCTCAGCGGCCGTCCGTATGCGACGACGTTTTCGACCTACAGTACGCCGAATCCGCCGTACGCTGATTGGGGGACCCGTAATGCCTACGGATTCCACGCTGCGCGGAGTTTTCATACCGGCGGCGTCAACGTCGTCAAAGGGGACGGCAGCACGCATTTCATCTCGAACGGCATCGACCAGACGACTTGGCGCAACTTGGGCAAAGTCGATTCCCGCTGAATTCGGAAAACGACACGAAATCATCGCCAAATTTCGCAACGATAAATCTCGTTGCGTTCATCGACTCACGGAACATTGGCAAAGCGGTGAATTCGGCGTGGGAAGTGTTGTTTTTCCGTTGAACAAATAGCCGAGAAGAACGCCGATGTTCATGCAGGCAACAAGCAAAATGATGATCGGTATCGGCTTTTTCATTGCGGCTGTTATTTTGAGGACGTTATCTCTTGTTCTTCCTTCCTTCGACGATTACGGTAAATGAGGTAGAGAATCAAGGCGATCCCAAGAAGATTGATGCCGGCAATGACGAATAAACGCCGCCAAACCGGACGCGGTTCGAGAGCGTATTCCTTCCGGACATTCGCTCCGACGCGATAAACGTCGGATTTGCCACCGCTGTCGTCCATGACAAAAGTGCCGGTTTCCTCCGAAGTATGATCGATCAACGATTTCACCTTGTCGTATAATTTGTTGTCAAATTCGAGCCGTACATTTGAAAACCGGTATTGATGCTCGATATAATCTCCCGCGAATCGTTGCCGTATTGTCGCACTTTCAGGATAAAAGCAGCCGTTACTATTCACAACACCCGAAGTCTCCACCATGTAATGATACTCCTCAATGCCTTCGTAGTAGAACTTTGCTCTCTTGAGCATGTATCCGGCATCCGGTAAGACTTCCATCTCCCACATTCCATCTCGACCATGCGCCATAAGATTACTCGCTTTTCCCCTGATAAAAATAGTTTTGGGAATAGCATTCGCATTCTCTTGAAACTCGGTTATATCATGCTCTTGAACAACCGCACCACGCCCCATGGCCAACAAAACGAACTTTTGACGAAGGAGAAAAGGGCTATTCGGATTCTGGACTTGCAAACTGCTGTAGCCCAGTATTTTGTTGTTCTTGGCATACTCTTTACGTCCGTCAAACAAGAATGCGCGGTACGAAGAACTGTCATTCGCTGTCTCTTGTAACAGAGCGCAATGATTGCCGGATTGGGTAAATTTTAACTCGGAAAGTGGAAATGAAGCATCCATATCAAGAATTTGCGCTGAAAGGGAGTAGGTCCCCTCTGCAAATACTGCGGCATTGTAGAGCTTGTTGAATGCTTTAATTGTTTCAATGATTTCGTTCTCGCTTGAATTTTCAGCAACACCCCAATCGTTCGTTGTCGCAATGAAAAAAAGCAAAAAAAACATGCGTCTCGTCCAGATCGACAGATTCCTCATATTGGTTCCTTGATACGAAAAATTGTCAACATGCGGCTCTTGATTACCAATAGCGAGGTAGTTTAACAGTCACATCCATAGCAGATCAGTTCGGCTTTGGGCGGCCCTTGCAAGACATCCCCACCCGCAGGGCAGCCTTGAACGTCACATCGAGTTCTAAATGGGGCTGCCTTGCTACACGGAGGAGACGCGTGCTGAGTTTCGCCGGGAGAATTGGTTGAGCAAGCATTATGGGGAAAGTAATCATGAACAATTAATGGTGCTCCACCCTCCGGATGCGCTGTGCAGTGGAGGGTGCTTGATTCGGCATTTGTGCTGCACTGCGCATAGGAATAAACCCAGGTAAGGCATACATCCTTCATGCACGGATCGTTCTGGCCGCCATGTCCGCATTCGCTGTAGGTCTGAGAAGCCACATGACATGTATCGGAGTCGCATCCAGCACCTTTTACGGTGTGAGTGACATTGACGGTGACCGCCGCCGAATTGAAGACCAGAAGACAACAGATGATCGCCCAGCATGATTTTGACATGACTTGCTCCTTGGGACGTTGGGAACCGCACATTGAAAAACGAACACTTCGTGAATTCTACCGTTTTTTTTTGAATAGTACCCCCTCCTCCAAAAATGTAATTTATCCCTCTCTTACCGAAACTTTGGGAAAAAGAAATGTTTCGATCCCTGCCAACCGATATCGAAGTACTGGAAGATTTCATGGAAGAGTGTAAGATAAACGTCATGCAGATTCCTTCACGTTTTCTTTTCCGGTTTCGGTTTCCCTGTTATCAGGCGAAATCCCTTTGGTCGCCGAAGGGAATCGATCTCGACGACACGTTTCGCTTGCCGAACGTCGCGGAATTGGACAATCCGGCGAAACCGGAGCCGTACACGCTCAAAGCGGCGTGGAACAGCGATGGTATTGCGCTGTCGTTGACCGTTTTCGGCAAGAAGCAGCAGCCGTGGTGCCGACCGGTGCATCCGGAAGAGAGCGACGGATTCCACCTTGTTTTGGACACCCGGGACGTTCACGACGTTCACCGGGCGACGCGGTTCTGTCATCGACTCGTTTTTCTGCCGTTCGGAAACGGTCCGAGCCAAAGCGATCCGATTGCTCTTTGGCTCCCGATTCATCGAGCCAAGGGACATCCGAACCCGATCGAAACGAAGCAGATTCGGCTTCTCAGCCGTCACACCGACGACGGTTATCGCTTCGACATGATGATTCCGGGGAGCGTGCTGACGGGATTTGATCCGGCGGAGCATCCGAACCTCGGTTTCCATTTCGCCTTGGTGGACCGTGAGCTCGGCAACCGTTCGTTCCTTGTCGGACCGCCGTTTCCGTTCGATCAGGACCCCAGCCTTTGGGGAACACTGGAACTGAAAACGCAATAAAACGAATCTTCGTCGTCTCCGCGTTTCACAAAAGACACCGCTTCCGTTTTCGCCCCTAAACGCCAAGCGCTCCCGGATGACGGTGGGCTGTCCGTTTCATGTCATTGAACGGCTCCGTCAAAACTTTTCTCGACGTGTCGACTGAGCACTTCGCAACCGGTTTTGGTGATCAGCACATCGTCTTCGATCCGAACGCCCCCCCAGTCTTTGAGATAGATTCCCGGTTCCACGGTCAGCACCATGCCGGGCTTCAGAACGGTTTCGTCGACGGAGTTAAATCGTGGCGATTCGTGGATCTCCAAGCCGAGTCCGTGTCCGAGACCGTGTCCGAAACATTTTCCGTAACCGGCGTCTTTGATGATATTGCGGGCAACGGCGTCGATTTCCGAGCAAATTTTCCCCGGTTTGATCGCCGCAATCGCCGCCGCTTGAGCTTTCAGCACGGTTTCGTAGACGGTGCGCAACTTTTTCGTCGGCTTCAGCACGATGACCCGCGTCAAGTCGCTCATGTATCCGTCGACGATCGCGCCCCAATCGACGAGAAGCAAAGGGTGGTCGCCGACTTTCGCCCCGCTCGGAATTCCGTGCGGCAGCGCCGCTCTCGGCCCGGCGGCGATGATCGACGCAAAGCTTTTTTCCTCCGCTCCGTGCAGACGCATCCGATACTCGATTTCGTTGCGGACATCGATTTCCGTTTGGTCGGGCTTCAGGGCCGCTCGAATATCGTCGAATCCCTTGGCGGCGGCGGCGACGGCGCGGCGAATCGCGTCGACTTCGGAACGGTCCTTGATTTGCCGAAGCACTTCGACGGCGTTTTTAACAGGGACGAATTCCACGCCCGGCAGTTTCGCCTGAATTCGATCCCGTTCTCCGAGCGTCAGCGTTTCCGATTCGACGCCGAGCCGTTTGGTTGTCGAACCGAGAACTTTAGCGAGTGCCGTTGACATTCCTTCGCCGACGGCTCGAATATAAACGTTTTCAAGACCGGAACACTCCTCCTCGATTTGCAGCGTGAAGCGTGCATCGCTCAACAGGACCGCTCCACTCGAACGGACAAGCAGAACGCTGTCGTTTCCGCGAAATCCGCTCAAATACCGGACGTTGATCGGATTCGTGATCAAGATGGCGTCCACGTTCGTTTTCGCCGATGATCGCCAAAGTTTTTGAATGCGAGACATGATTTCCGTGAGCCGCGTCGCCTGCAACGCGTTGAAGCTGGTTTCGGGTAAAGCGCGTCGCTGGCGACGCGGCACATGGAATCACACGTCACAGATTTGGACGGCGTTACGCAG
>JAVBPI010000162.1:0-31926 GCA_031549705.1 Thermoguttaceae bacterium | reverse complement strand
AGCCTTGTGCCAGCGTTCCATGACGGCGTCCTCGTTCCTTGTTGGGAGATGCAAACGCCGTAAATTACCACAAATCGTCCCAACAAGGCAATGTCAATTCACCTCACTTCACTATTTTAAGGTTTCCGAACAAGTCTATTGATCGAGAATGTGATCGGCGTTTTTCAGGCACTGCCGCACATCGTCCAGCGGAAAGGGGAGAGAAGTGGCGTTCATGGGGAAATCCTGGGTTGGGGTGGTATGACATGTCCGATTTGCCACCCGCTTGCGTTTTAGTCGCGAAGCGCGTTCCCGATCCGGTGCGCAAAAAAAGGGCGCCGAACCGAGAGTTGCAAACCCAGCCCCAACCACGAGGCACCAGCCGACAACACCGGCCGACGCCCGTACGGGGAGCGCCTGCCTGGTGTCGCCACTGGAATGAGCAAAGCTCAGTGGTTGATTTGGGTTTGCGACAACAAACATAAACACTGCAAAAGCAGCGCGAACTAAATTGTAGGATTTCCGGAAAACCTGAGTTTTCAAATTCATCGTAACAGAATGTCGCACCGACGTCAAGAACGAGAAGTCGAGGGAAATATATGTCCCCTCTCCCCCCGGGAGAGGGTTAGGGTGAGGGGCTTTGTGCTTGAAATAAAGGAAAACCATGAAGAAAACCGATTCCCCCTATTTGGTTCCTTCAATTCCTCGTCCCATGCTTCATGCCGAGCGCCCCTCACCCTAGCCCTCTCCCGAGGGAGAGGGAAGGGAAATCGATGCGTTTTCAAGCAGCAACGCCACCACCAATACTCAACGCTTCGCTCTTGACGTCCGGATCGATAATCGTTACGCTCCGGTCATGCGGTCGATATTGAAGTGTTTCATCATGTTCGTTGTTTCGTTCCTGCTCTGCTGGGGCAGGGGAGGGGACCCGGTGGTTGCGCAGGAATTGGCGCTCGGCGGGATCGGACCGATCAACCATGCGCTCGCCGGCGCCGGCGTCGCGCTCCCCCGGGACTCCGCCGGCGCGATCCAATGGAACCCCGCAACCCTTTCGTTCCTCGAAAATGACGAAGTCGAGATCGGATTGGGCCGACTTAATCCGCCGTGGTACGGTGACGAATACGGCTCCGGAGCCGTTGTCGTCGCCGGAGCGGTTCTCGCTTGGGCCTATTTGGCGTCGCTCAACGAAGAAAAAGTGAAAACCGACGACGTCTGGGACTGGGATCATCGACGAAAGCGAACCGGCATCGATTGGTATCTGGTCATTTGTATCGGCCATTCGGACAATCATTACACGTCCCCCTCATCGGATGAATCGGACAACGGAACCGGGCCGCCGCTGTCGATCACGCGGGTCCCGACCCTTTCGTACAAATACACGAAACCGGGGGGCAAATGGACCTTCGGACTCGGCATCTCGGAATACGGAGCCCGCAAAGTCGGCATGCTTCCGACCGATTTTGGAGCCGGTCTTTGCGAATATCGGTTCCAAGGTTACGAATTCATTCCATCGCTGTCGTATCGGGAAGGGGAAATTTTTTCGTTCGGTTTCGCACCAATCTTCTCCGTCGACGAAACCCCGAACGCATCACTCCCCGTGATTGTCTCCTCATCAAGCCGGTACTCCGGGTCCCAAGCCCAACGGGGCCGCGCCGGCTTCGGCATGCAATTCGGCGTTTTCTTCATTCCCGCCGAACGATTTCGGGTCGGCCTGAGCCTTCGGTCGCCGCAACTCATCGAGGGGTTCACTTACCGTTGGACCGATCCGGAGACCGGCGAGATGGGAACCCGAAAACTTTCGTTTTCGCAGGATTCGGCGTTCCGAATCGCCTTGGGAACGGCGTACACGTTCAAAAACGAACGGACGTCGTTGGCCCTCGACTTTCGGTATTACGATTATTCCCATGCGTCGGCGTTGTACGACATTCCGGCGTCGTTCGACCCCGAGGTTCGGAAGCTCGGCATTGCACGCGGCGTTTATTCGTTGGCGTTGGGAGCCGAACACCGTTGGAAGGATTTCATCGCGTTTCGGCTCGGCTACCAATTCAACCACGCGGTCACGCCGAACAAGGCGTTACTTTACAACACGACGCTTCCGATTCAGAGCGGCCACTCGATCCATTACGGCGTGTCGTTCATGTTCAGTGAGCGGTTCGACCTTTCTTTTTCGGTCTCGCACGGTTTCGCCGGCGGCTCGGAGACGTTCGACACAGCGGACGGGCCGATCCGCATCAAGTGCAATCCGAATCGCAGCAACTTCTGGGTCGGTTGCCGGTTCATGTTTTGACATTCCACAAAAGCCGGAATGGAGGCGTACTCGCCGTAATGACGGAGTGTTGACGAAAAACACCTTACCACACGGCGACGAAACCGGCCTGGGCGGTGTGCGCGATCGCCCGTTCGCCGAGATCGAGATCGTAATCGGCGAACAGTCGCGTTCGCTTCGTCGACGACAGATACCAATCGCCGCCGAGTCCGGCGTTGAACACGTTGCGTCCGACATCCGTACCGGTCAGCATTCGGCTCGCTCCGGGAACCGCGACGAACGACACCGTCGCATCGGGCTGGTCGTCTCCGGCGACCCGAACGCCGTACTGGAGGCGGGAACGAAGCGAAAATCGATTGCTCATCTCGTACTTCGAATTGAGGCCGACCCGCAGGAACAATTGTTCAAATTGGCTGGCGTTCATTGTCATCGGGAACATGCCGCCGTTGTCGGTGCAGCCGTCGGTCCAGCTCTTTTGATAATCGACGGCGAAGAGCGGCATCGCTTCGACACCGTTCACGAACTGGAACGGACGGTAGAATTCGAGACTGGCGTACATCGTATCGCCGCCGTATTTCATTTCGTCGGCCATGCCGGCTCGGCGGCAGTAATACGTTTGGTTGCCGTAGCCGAGGAAGGCGTGGGCACGGAGTTCACGAACGACTTTGAACTTCGAATAGAGTCCGAACGTGTAATCGTCGGCGGCGACTCTGCAGAAGTCGTTGCTCGCTTTCGGCTGGCCGTATCCGAACGTGAAACCGGCGAGAGCCCACGAACTGAGTTTCTTGTCGGCTCCGACCAAAACACCGGTACGGGTCGCGTCGTAACCGCTCACGTTGCCGGAAGAATAAACATTTTCACTGCGATAGTATCCGTCGGCCCAAAACTCGAAGCTGGAACGTCGGCTGCCGCACTGTCCGAGATACGAACCGTCGCGGGTGATGAATGTTTGATCGTAAAGCCGATCATGGACCGATCTCCACGGTTGCCAAAGGGCGAGCCGTTGGGCGTTGACCATTAATTCGCTCCCTTGGACGGCGACGTTCGCCGCTTTCATCATTTCCATGTAATGGGGCATCATCATGCAATCGTCCATCATGCAATCCGACACGCAGCCGCCCGATTGGCTGCACATCGCCATCATGAACGGATCGCAGGAACAGTTCATCTCCTCCATGGCCGTTGCCTGAGAGAAACAGAAAGACGTCATTAAAACCGCACTGAACAATACGGAGAGTCGCATTTTTCCTTCCTTACGAATGTTGATTTTTGCTCTTTTCCCAAAATGGCTGCTTTAGGGCAGGTAGAGCACCGAGGCCGATAAGGTTATCGAACCACTAGAATCCGGCTTAGAAGGAATTTTCATGCAATTCCGATTGAGTAAAATGGGCAAAGATTGTCTTTGTTTAGCCGAGCGGCGCAGACGCCGATGTTTCCGGTACGATCCGCCCGCGAACCGAAGGTTCCGGCGCTATCGAAGCGGATCGTTGTTGAACGCCGTCCAGTGTTTCCCAATCCACGCAACGCCGATGATCGCCAACGGAATGAACCAAATCGCTGCAATGGTGAGTTGCCAAGCGACCCCCGTTGAGCCGAATCGGGGAAACGGCAGGAAATATTGCGTTGCGAGTAATCCCCAAGCATGGTCGGGAATTCCGAACATGGATAAGATTATTCTTCCGAAAATCGCCAAAAGCACAATCCCGGCGTAGAGTCCGAAGAGCGGCAACCAGTTCCATTGACGGGAGAAGGAGCGGCGGGGAAAGAGCAACAGCGTCGTCGCGGCGTAATCGAAGAAGATCAAACCGAACGCGAAACTGCTCCAATAACCGCTCCAATTGACGTTGAATCCTTTGGAGAGAAACTGGTGAACGAAAAGGATCACCCCCTCGAACAGCAGGGAAAGGACGGCCCAAACCATGGCGTTCGCCGCTCCGGTGTAGAACGGAAACGCAAGACATCGGCGAAACTGGGTCTTCGGAATCGTCTGTCGGATGCGCGGCGTAAGGTGGTCCCGTTCGCAAATGAAGACCAGGAAAACGAGCGGATAGAAGAACCAATAAACGTAG
Source organism: Thermoguttaceae bacterium (assembly GCA_031549705.1). Taxonomy (GTDB): domain Bacteria; phylum Planctomycetota; class Planctomycetia; order Pirellulales; family Thermoguttaceae; genus WRKP01. The sequence goes on along the minus strand of JAVBPI010000162.1, from coordinate 27,612 downwards.
TTGATGCCGAACAAAAAGTCGGCGAATTCGCGAAAGGACGTATTGAAAAACATGATACCGCCTAAAAATCCGACGGCGAGCAGTATTTGAACGACGGTGAAACCGAGGCGGAGCGGCAACATGCGGTTCGAGGTTTCCGGCGACAGTTGTACCAGAGCAAACAGCATCGACAGGCCGATCAGGATCGACATCGGAATGGAGCACATCAAGGCGACGAGGAGCAAACCGGGCGAATGCGGGTACTCGAGACTAATGTTCGGAATGAAAAGGATCGTGAACCAACTCAAAAAGAATTCGATGAACAGGAACGGAAACGTCCACGCAACGGCTCGGGGAACGCTCTTCGCGCCGGCGTAAATCGCCACGGCGACGAGATATTGGATTTGCGTCATGCCGAAAAAGAGAAAGACGCTGAAAAACAACGTCCGAATGTCGAGGCCGCGCATCAGATAGCAGACGGTCAAAAACGGAAGTGTCATGCTCAGGAAAAACAGGCCCGTGATAACGCCGAACCAGAATTTGCCGAGAACGAATCGCCAAGAGGGAAGGGTGGTCTGAAAAATCGGGTTTTCCTGAAGTCGATCCGCGACGATCCGCACGGAGCCGAATCCGATCAGCGTCAGCGTCGTGAACACGTAGTAGATCAACAGGAGCAGCACGGCGGCGCGGTGTCCGAACTCCTTGGCCGCCGTGCCGATTCCGAATCCGAAGAAGACGAGAGATGTCGGTTGTTTGACGGTGAGCATGAACCCGATGGCGATGATCATCGCCGTGAGATACAGTCCGACGGCGATCAGAACCGTGCGATTGCGAACAAGCTGCCGTAATTCAAAGAGCGTGATCGGATTCATGGTTTTTATTCAATCCCCCCCCGTTTAGCCGAGCGGCGCAGACGCCGGTGTCACAAAATCGTCCGCTTCTCCCTCAAAACGACATTCGCCATCCAAAGTGCTTCGGACTTGCTCAATTCGCCAATCGCAGCAAGCGTCGCCCCGTCCCGATCGAGAAACGCCAATTCCCACAGTTCAAGTTCATCGAGCATTTCTGCGATGTCGGTGTCGGGTTTGTCCTCATCTTCGTTGTCTGCGGGGGTGAGCCGTACGGTGAGCGATTTCCAACCGTCGAGGGGAAAAATTGTCGTCCGTCCGAAGCCGGGCTGGAACGCTGCCTCGGCATACCGGAACGCCCATTTCGTGACGCGGAACGGTTCGAGCAGCGTTTGCACGAATCCCCCCAAAAGCGCCAAGCCGATCAATTCGAACGGAATCAGGAAAAAGAACGCGATCCACCACGTCGTCGGGTCGATCGGTTTCTCGGAGGGGAGCACGCCGAACAGACCCAGCAAAACCACGGAGACGATCCCGTTCCAAAAACAGCAGAGGAACAGCGACCCGAGGCAACCCGCCAAGGAAAAGACACCCCGTTTGTGAAACAGGAAGCCGTCGAAATCCAGTTCGTCATTCCACGAACTCAATGGCGGTCGTTCGAGTTCCTTCGCCGGCGTGTTCCTGTCGAAAACGATCGGTTCGGGCTTTTTCGGGCCCACCGGTTCCTCGGCGATCTTCGGATCGTTTTTGAGCGTTGCGAGGACGCCGTTGAGTTTTTCGCAGAGGGATTCCCACACGCCGGCGTCGCTGCCGTGCGGAATCATGTAGTTTGCGTTCTTTTCCTCATTGTGGACGACCCGAAGCGAATAGGAGCGGCTCCCTTTCGAGCCGCGATGTTCATGAATTTCGAAGCGGCGGAGATCGTCCAAAGGGATTGGCTTGTTCGTTTTTACGAAGAGGCAGCTCCAATCCGATGCGAAGCCGTCCGCGTCGAGTTGGAGTTGCGTTTTGCCGAAGAGCATGTTGACGATCAATCCGGCGACGAGGAGCCATCCCGCCCAGAAGGGGAGGGCGAAGAGGAGCATTCCGAGCTGTCTTTCGACGAAGACCAGTTTACCGAGCAGCACGCAGCCGACCGTCCAGATGGCGAGCCAGAAGAACAGAAAAAGGACGCTCCACGAAAAGTGCCGCCAAGTCACGAAACACCGCGTGCCGTCGTGTTCAAGATGATACGCTGCCATGAAATCGAAGGTTATGGGATTGTTTAGCCGAGCGGCGCAGACACCGACGAATATACCATAAATCGGGAATGAGCGCGGAGTACCGGCTAAATTGATGTTGCCGAACGCCGAAGAGTACGTCAAGACGCTCGACGATTTCGACGCGGTCTTGAAAGAGAAGGGAGACAACGACGCTCCGATGACTCGATTACGACGCGCTTTCACGCAACTTCGGCTTGCCGCGAAGGAATTCAACGACGTCAACCGCAAGGAGCGACTCGAAAAAGCGCTGGAAGATGCCGAAGCGGTGATCCGTTTGGACGAAAAACGCGGCGAGGCGTTCTTCTGTCGCTCCAAAGTTCACGAAGCGATGGACGAACCCGAAAAAGCTCGGGAAGACCGTCGCCAAGCGGAACTCCTCGGATTCCGCGGCGACGAAAACACGCTCTTCGTTTTCGAGTAATCCGGTTTAGCTGAACGGCGCAGACGCCGGTTGTTTTTTCGCCGACGTCTATTTTTTCGGCTCGGACTCCAACTTGAAATCGAAGGTGTTGCCGCTCGCCTTGACGGTTGCGCGGAGTTCGTTTTTGTTGCGGTATTTTTCCGGGACGATCGAAACGATGTTGTCGATCATCCGATCATCGACGCCGGGATCGGCGACCCGTTGTCCCTCGACCTTAAAACCGTCGATGGTGACGAATTTTTCTCCGACCGATGCTTTGGCAGTGTACTTGCCGTCTTTGATCGTTCCGCCGCCGTCCTGTCCTTGGCCGTCCGCCGGCATAAACGTGATCGAACCGTTCGGAATCGGTTGGCCGTCCACGGTTACGGTCCCGGTAATCGTCACATCGTTGCGTGCCGACTTTCCCCCGAAGCATCCCACGATCAGGGCAAGGGAACACACCATCGACAAAAGAGCAGTTTGTTTCATCATCGTTATTGAAAATATCGTTGGGGTTTGTTCGAAAGTTTCATACCCGGATTGAATGTCGCTTGCGGTTTAGCCGCGCAGCGTGCCATATTTCATCGTGGTATTTTTGTTTGTTCGTTTACCAATCGGTTTCGACGCTTTCGTTTCCTTTCGTGGAGCCGACCGCCATCCAAATCGCCTGGCTCAATCCGTCGCTGGCGAATCCTTGCGAACCGTCGCAGCGAATGTAATTGACGCCGCCCGGATGTCGACTTCGCGCGGAAATGCGGATTCGGTAAAATTCACCGGCAGCGATGGTGGTGCAAGGCCGGTCCGGGGCGTCCGCGACACAATATCCGGCGACCGGTGCATCGCCTGTGGTCGTGTTCGGCGTCATGTGCGTATTGAAGAAAAAGGATGCTTCATCGTTGAAAACGTCTCCCCGGTGATCGCTGATCGAGTCGCTGTCTCCGACCAACAGCTCGGACATCAACAAGGTGTTGGAGAGGCCGTCGGTAATGTCCGAGAAATTATACTGCACGCAGACGGAAAACGGTGATCCGTTGAATTCGTTGCCGGTTCCTGCCCAATTGCAACGTCGATAGGGAAATTCCGCCGGATACGGATCCGTTCCCGTCGGTCTTCCCTGGTCGACGTATTCCGCGTTGCCGAGATTCACGACGTAATTGACTTTGACGCGGTTATCAGCCGGTACGTTGTGCATCGCGCCCGGTCGATCGCTGGGGCAATAATAAACCGGAACCTTGGACCGCAAACAGTTCGGGACGTTGTTGTTGTCGACGAATCGACCGACATAGCTGTATTGCTTCGCCAACTGTTGTTGTTCGATATACGGCCAAATACGCGGCATCCAGGTATGCCGATTGGCCAATTCGGTAAATTGGTTTCCCGTGATCCCCGAGGGGGCGAAAGGTCGGGTGCAACCCCACGGCAATTTTTTGTTGTTATCGTGATAGGTGTGCATCGCGATGCCGTACTGCTTCAGGTTGTTCGAGCAGGTCATCCGGCGGGCCGCTTCACGCGCCGTTTGAATCGCCGGCAAGAGCAGGGCGACAAGCACGCCAATAATCGCAATGACGACGAGCAGTTCCACCAAAGTAAAACCGTAATGTTTTTTCATGAGAAATCTCCTTTGAACGCGATGGTATGAGTGATAATATCGATGAAGAACGAGTAATGGACGCCGTCGGCGTGTCCGGCGGGTGATCGGTGACATTCGGAAGAAACGGAAGAAATCAGGGCAATTCGATGACCTTGCCGTCGTCGACCCAACCGAGGCACTCCAAAATGGTCGGATTCAGCGAACAGGAAAGCATGTCGACCGTTCCGTCGCCGAACAGGAACTGGCAGACGCCGGGATGGTAGCTCCCGAAACCGATGATCGAGGTGGAGTTCAACGCGTTTTCACTGGGACGAAAATCGACGTCGTTGGCGATGACGTTGCTGTTGTTTGTGCGAAAATTTCGTCCGGACGCGGTGCTGTTCCAGTCCCCGGTGACGAAGATGGAGCAGTCGCTGTACCGTTGCCGTGCACTCGAATTCGCTTCGCACACGCCGAGATTGGCTTGAGCGATGTGCTTTTCGCCGATGATGATTTGGTTCGACGTTCCGTCCGCCCAGCGTGCCATGGTATCACGGACTTTCCACGCCGAATACCGGGCGCCGTTCCCTTCCGTCGTGCTATCGGCGTTGATTCCGGTGTAGATTCCCGGTTCATTCAGAATCGCGGGGCGAAACGGCCCTTTGTTCGCATCGTGATTCCCTCCGTGAGCCGGTCGATAGTGGTCCCACCAATTCCCGGAGGCCCCAGAAATGCCGGTCGCATCCGATCCGTAGGGAATTGCGTAATCGCCTTGGGGCCCGTAAACGCCCCCTTGGCCGCCGGAGCCGTTTTCTCCGTTGTTTTTCACCTTGTCCGGGGCGCCGGTTTGCGTCGGACCGGCCGACATGTGCAGCGAACCGGTGCTGCGCCGCGACGGGCAAAAATATGTTTTGATGTTGTATTGGCGACGCTCTTCTTCCGTCAGCGTGTTCCAAAAATTCGTGTTGATCAGCTCGTCCTGAAAATCATGCGACCGATATTTAAGATTGTCGTAAATCGTTGCCTGCTCCATGAACGGAAGAATAAGACCCCAGAGCGTGATCCGGGTGATACTGCCGATGGTGTTCGGCGGAAGGCCGCCGCGGGTATCGTGGAAATTATGAATCGCGATGCCGACCTGCTTGAGTTGGTTGGCACAAGTCATCCGCCGGGCCGATTCTCGAGCTGTCTGCACGGCGGGCAATAAAAGAGCAACCAAAACACCGATGATTGCAATGACGACAAGAAGTTCTACAAGCGTAAAGGCGAGATTGCCTGCCCCCCCCCCTCCACGCATTTTGACAAAGGGTGTTCTCATGTGTTTGTGCTGAAAATAAAGGAAAATTGGTCAAAAGATGAAAAGCTACCAACTTTGATTGTATTCCTCTCATATCAGAAAGTCAACACAAAAACATGAGTTTCGACGAATCTGTGGCAAGTCACCGGCTGCCAAAGTGTCCAACGAGTCGGAAAATCGTCTCGAATTCCACTGTTGAGCCGAGCGGCGCAGACGCCGGGCAAACGGACAGCGAATTAATCGAGAATGATGTTTTCGCCGTCGCTGACGTGAGTCAACTGGAGCATGACGTTTTGATTGGCGGTGATCGACAATGGACGCACCGAACTGTCGCCGAGCAGGGCGTTACAACTCCGTTGATGTGCTCCGCCAATTCTCCAGTGCTGGTTGCCGCTGTTCTGCGGCGATTTCCCGTTGTTTTCGTCCGTTCGTGTGATCCCCCCCTTGAATGATCGCTGGACTCCACACCAAGTCGTCCCGTTCATGTAAAGCCAAGTCGAGTCGAACTGCGTTTCATAAAGCTGATCAATGGGAATATGTTTTTCCGTGTAAATCAGTTGATTGGTTGTTCCGTCGGACCACCACGCCATGGTGTCACGGCTTTTAAACGCTTTGAAATGAGCGTCCGTCGTCGGCGGCATGGAATCGAATCTCGCCGCCCGGAACGGCCCTCGGTCTTGGTCGGAAATAAGTTGATCGTCCGCGACAGTGTTGTTGTTCTTGCATCGCCAAATATCGCCGTCAAACATGTTGGGCATCGCCGTCGACCCTGTATTGAGGAACAACGCCGGAAGCGCGTAATCGGTCGCCGGACCGAGTCGTGGATTACCCGTACCGCCATTCAGTGTCCAGTTCGTGTCCGTATATTCCAACGTTTTCGTCGGCTTTCCTTCGGCGTTGCGGCGAGTCGGGCAGTAATAGATCGGAATGGAGCAAATGCCTTTCTTGAACGTCTCGTTGGTATTGAACGTCGAATGCCATGCGGTCGCGCTGGTAATGCTGACGTTCCGCCCAAATCCATCAGTGACGGCGGCCCAAGTATCGTACAACGCCTGTTGTTCGATGAAGGGAAGAATTAACGTGAAGAACGTCGCCCGGTCGGAACCGACACAAACCGGTGGCAGGAACTTGTCCGTGTCGTGGAATGTGTGGACCGCAATACCGATTTGTTTCATGTGATTCGTGCACTGCGTTCGTCGGGCCGATTCCCGGGCGGATTGGATGGCGGGAAGCAGCAGCGCAATCAACACGCCGATGATCGCGATGACGACCAACAGCTCGACCAGCGTAAAGCCGCCGGCGCGTTTTGTTTCGGGTGTGAACATTTTTTTCGGATGGATCATGACGAATAAGTCTCCATGGAATGTGATGGTAATGCGGTCAGACCGCTTCAATGCAATAGAAAATGATGCAACATGAAGTGTATCATTCCAGCCGCGGAAAATCAAGACAAATCGTCATAAATTACCGGCAAATGCGTTGGAAGAACGAGACGGTACCGGGTGCCTTGCTCCGTGACGTTGGGCAGAGTACAATGGCCGCATTCCATCAACACGACGTATTGACTTTACTCTGACGAAGCCATGCAAAAGCAATTGATCCGACACGGCAACAGTTACGCTTTGGTGATCGACCGCCCGATTTTGGAACTTCTCGGCATGTCACCGAGCGTTCCATTGAAAATCACGACCGACGGCACTTCGTTGATCCTGACACCGGTCACAACACCGGAATCACCGAAAACCACCGAAGCGTCTCCGTTGTTCAAGAAAAAAACCATTTAGCCGGTACTCCGAGGAGCGAATCATTCGACGAAACGGAGTCGTTTTCCGTTTTGCCGGTTTATCGCAACTTTACTCGACGGACCAGCCGTCCCGATAATCGCGTTTGAGCAGTTTGACCGCTTCCGGCGAATTCGCAACGGTTCCTTTCTCGCGGTCCCATTCGAGCTTCTGCTGAACCCGAAACGCGACGGTTCCGAGCAGCACCGAGATCGTCAGCGGTCCGGCGTAGTCGAAGCGGCAAAGAGCGTCCGACGGCTTGCCGTTTTTGATCGCCTTGATCCATTCTTCGTAGTGTCCGATTGATTTCGGAAGCGACGGCTCCGGACGCTTGAATTCCTTGAACTTTTCTTCCGGAAAGAGCATGATCCTGCCGTAATCGGCGAGGAGCATGCCTTCGTTGCCGACGAACAAAACCCCCATGTCCCATTCGGGAAGTCCTTTTTCCTTGAGAATCGCGGGCCGAACGCCGTTGCCGTCGTACCAGGTCAACGTAAGGGCGTTCCCTCCTTTTCGAGGGAAGAGGAATTGAGCGCTGAGCGCCGCCGGCGTCGCTTCGAGGTCCGGCGTACCGCCGCTGATTGCTTCGACGGTCTTCGGATAATCGAGTCCGAACGCCCAGAACGGCAGGTCCATCAGGTGACACGCCATGTCACCCATGGTTCCGCTGCCGAACGCCCACCAGCAGCGCCAGCCGCCGGGAACGTAAGCCGGGCTGTACGGTCGCATCGCCGCCGGTCCGAGCCAGAGATCCCAATCGAGCCCTTCGGGAATCGGTGCTTCCGCCGGCGGGAACGTCTTGCCTCCCCAACCCTTGGCGCACCAGACGTGAACGTCGTCGATTTGTCCGACGGCTCCCGCTTGAACGAGTTCGACGACACGACGGTAATTTTCCGTGGCGTGAATCTGGGTCCCCATTTGCGTAACGAGGTTCTTTTCCTTGGCGACTTTCATCATCCGCTGAACTTCGTAAACGTTGTGGGCGAGCGGCTTTTCGCAATAACAGTGAATGCCGCGTTTCATCGCCGCAATGGAAGCGACGGCGTGTGTGTGGTCGGGAGTTCCCACGGTAACCGCGTCGAGTTTGTCCCCCATTTCGTCGAACAGGACGCGGAAGTCGGCGTACTGTTTTGCTTCCGGGAACTGCTCTTTTCGTTTGGCGAGATTCGGGGCGAAGACATCGCAGAGGGCGACGACGTTTTCCGATTTGACGCCATTGACACTGGCCGCGGCGCGTCCGGCGGTTCCAATGCAAGCGACGTTGAGTTTCGAGTTCGGAGCCCGTGTTTGAGCGAATGCCGGTGACGCGACCGCCGCCGCGGTCAGGGCGGCGGTCGTCTTGAGAAACGAACGACGATTCGTCTGGTGTCGTAACATGTGTTCTCCTTGAAAAGCGGTTGATGTTGATAGTCGCTTGCGTTTGAGCCGCAAAGCGCGATAGAAACTGCAATATCGGCTGCAACTTGGTGGTCGCAGAGGATCAGGGAGTGGCAATGCGCTGTCGTTCGTTGGCGATTTCGATCAAAAAGATGCGACGAATGGCATCGAAGCCGCGAATGTTCGGATCTTCGAGGTTTGGGGCGTACCAATAGGTGGGGTCGTTTCGGTGATAATTTTTGCGCCAGATTTGGGTGCAGTGCGTGCCATGCCCGAGGAATGTTTTGCGGAGCGGCACGACGAATACATGCTCATGTCGATCCGCAACGGCGTGGATCGCGACGTTGTACGAGCCGAGGATGAGCAGTCCGTCCGGCCAGGCAGGCAAATACGCGCCGGTGGCGTCGCCGACCCCGTCGGTCGGATCGTAGATGTCGGCGAGAAAAATGAGGCAGCCGCCGGGAAATTTCTTCGTCGTTTCCTGGATCATTTCGTTCAGTCGGCCGGCGAAGTTTTCGATCCAGGGAAGGGCGTCGTCGAACGTCGCTCCGTACATGGCGCCTTCTTTCGGCGGTCGCTGTCCATAGTAATGGATCAGGTCGTTGCCGCCGGTCGTCATGACGACGATGCCGAACACGTCGTTCGGTTGCGTTTCGAGTTTCGTGTCGATCCAATGGCGATGTTCCAGCGACGTGCTTCCTGAAACGGAAATATTTTCAACGCGGATGTTCGGCAGAACCTTTCGGAGGCGGATGCCTTGCATCTCGGCAAATTCATCCGGCGGATTGTCGAGCATTCGATCGACGTAGCCGTATCCCTTGTTCATGCCGAAGCCGGCGGTGATGCTGTCTCCCATGGCGAGGAGCAGGACCTTTCGCTCCGACCAAACGTGTTCGAACGGTTCACGGGGAACGATCGGTCCTGCCGGTCCCGAACCGACGGGGCGGGCGAGATAAAACCAATAGAACCCCGCCGCGAGCGAGGCGAGGCAGAGCAGGGCGGTTCCGAGAAAAACCCATCGTCGTTTCCGTGACGGTTTCACGGCGGTGGGGTTCGGTTCGTCGACCATGGGTGAATTTTCCATACACCAGAGCGTAACGGAACGACATGGCGGAGTCAAGATGCATCGGGTTTCAGGTTTCGGGGGGCTTGTTTTTTCGTCGATCCGGGGTATCTTTGAGAGAACATTAGGCGTCCGTGGCGCAATTGGATAGCGCATCGGTCTTCGGAACCGAGGGTTGGGGGTTCAAATCCCTCCGGGCGTAGTGTGCAGGTGCAACAGAAGGGAGTCTTTGCCTTTGTTGCTACTTCTATTCTGTGCAACGTGCCTCCAGCGTGTATCTTCACGCTGGAGGTTTTCTTTTTCTTGCCCCACTTCACGGAAGTGGGTGAGCGATGCTAGATGTATCAAACCTCACCCACCTTCGATGATTGCTCCAATAACCAACATCTCCAATCGCTTTGCAACAGAGTAGGGCGGCTCCTTTCAGTCTTGAACTTCTTTCCCGTTGCGCGGATAATGTTCTCTCGATGTGATTCCTGACGCAATTTCCTGTGACGTGAATTGAGTCGCGTCAAATGAAATCCTGTTCCGGTGGCGAGGCGACCATTTCCCGCAGGCGGACCGTGTTTCGTGCGATGAACTCCGGATATCCCTCCCGTCCTTTAAAACCAACCCTCTAACCGAACATAAGAAACATTATCGGACGTTGTTGGGGCGGATGAGTACGCCCTTTTGTTCTTTTGGCAATTCTCCACTAAGTGTGGTCGCGGACTTTCAGGCATCCACTTTCTCACCGTTCGTCAAACCTGTCGTGCCATCGAGAAACATTCCCAATTGGCGAAATCGTTCATAGCGTTGAGCGACGAGTTCATCGACAGGAACCTTGACGAGCTCTCTCAATTGATTGCGCAAATATTGCTTGAGCCGCGAACCCATCATATGGGGATCCCGATGCGCGCCGCCGAGAGGTTCTTCGATCACGTCTTCGATCACGCCGAACCCGAGCAGGTCTTTCGACCGCATCTTGAGCGCCTCGGCGGCTTTGTCTTTGTGTTCGTGTCCTTTCCAAAGAATCCCTGCGCATCCTTCCGGACTGATCACGGAGTAATAGGAATGTTCGAGCATGGCGACGCGGTCACCGACGCCGATTCCGATCGCGCCGCCGGACCCCCCTTCCCCGATCACGACGCAGATGATCGGCGTGCGGAGCATGGACATTTCGAACATCAACTCGGCGATGATCGAGGCGACGCCGCGCTCTTCCGACGCGATTCCGGGAAACGCGCCCGGCGTGTCGATCAACGTGATGATCGGCAAATGGAATTTCGCCGCGAGCCTCATCTTGCCGAGCGCTTTCCGATAACCTTCGGGATGGGCGCAGCCGAAGTTGCATGCCTGGCGTTCTTTGACGTTCCGCCCTTTTTGGTGTCCAACGACCATCACCTTATACTCGTCGAGCTTCGCCCAACCGGTGCGGATCGCCTGATCGTCGCCGAAGAAGCGATCGCCGTGGAGTTCGATGAACTCGTCGAAGACCATTCCGAGATAATCGACGGTCTGCGGCCGATTCGGATGCCGGGCGACCTCAACGGTTTCCCACGGCGTCAGTGTGGCGTAGATATCTTTTTGGATTTCGAGGAGCCCTTTACGGAGCCGTTGGATTTCCTCACGAACACCGGGAGCGTTCGAATTTTTTCTCAGAGCGTCGAGTCGGGTCTCCAGCTCGAAGATCGGTCGTTCAAATGCAAGTTGAGTCATAGAAAAGGCGTAAGGCGTTAGGTTTTGGGGTGGACCATCGCTTGCGTTTTAGCCGGTACTCCGCGCATTTTGTATATTCGCCGATCCCCTGCCCCATCGTCCCATCCCACATGATACTAAATATTGGCAACCTTGTAAGGAATGATCCGTTCATCCATCTACACCGATTATTCTAAAGAATCGCGACAAATAAACAAGATCGGTTCTACGTTTAGAGCGGAAAAAGCGGGTCCTCACGGTCGCAATCGCCGTAGGAATCCCGTAAAATGAATCGACGGCAACACAACAGCCGGAATGGAGCCGGTACTCCGTCGCAATGACGGAATACGAAAAAACCAATCAAAGAGCCGGGGACGGAGCGGTACCCCGCGCAGTCCCCGGACGAAGTGTCCATGAAAATCGAATTGCAGTGCCCGTTTTTCGTTTCGACGCGTTGGCTCATCAACGGCGTTCCGCAGTGGATTTGGGCCGAGGAGTCGGAAGTGGGGTTCCTGTATGACGGCAAAGTTTACGTGACGCAATACGTATCGAATTCGGGATACGGCGGAGCGATTCGGATTTACGAGATCGGTGAAAATGTTGAATCGTTCCCGAAGGGAGGTCTCTATGCCGCTTTGGAACTTCGGAAAAAGGGACTCGGCAGGATGATCGCGTCTTGCGACGATTCGCATGCTCGTCCTCGGGAGTGGGGCTTGCGGGACGGCGGCACGATTCGGGAAAAGCAAACATTTTGGCAAACCGAATGGTATTTCGACGAGAGATTCGTTATGCGATGGTTTTTGAACTACCGGCGTCCATTCCGTTGGTTTCGGTTTTCGTTTTCCGAAGCGGAAATCACCGCAAACGACGAAATCGTCCCGATATTGCTTGGCATCCTCGCAAGCCCGGTATAAAATTTAACATAACAGCCGGAATGGAGCCGCCGTAGTTATTTTTACGGCTGACGCAATGACGGGTCGGCGAAATCATCAAACGAAAACGAACCATCATTACGGCGAGTACGCCTCCATTCCGGCTTTTGTTTTTCGATACAATGAAAAATACCCAATCCCGATGAACACCTTCTTCCACGGCACCCGATTTTACATTTTGGCGGCGACCGGCGTCTTGCTCCTCGTGGCGACGCTCGCGCTGATGGTCTGGATGCAGATGTTCGCCCCGTACCAACTCCAGGAACGGATCGTTGCTGAATTCAAAGGACGAACGTACCCAGAAAAAGAACGATTGAAAATCCAGATTAAGTGTATGACCTTGTTCGAGGATCCTCCTTGGTGGTACGAGCGGTTGTCAGGTTGGATGGCGTTGCCGAGCTGCGAGGATCAACTCGACACGTTATCCGTAACAGGAGAACCGTTGGCTCGGCTGAACGAGTCCGACTTAAGTCTCTTGGCTCGTTTGCCGTTTGTCAAGCAGATCTTTTTTCATCATGTTTTGTTTCCCGAGCGAGGACCTGACGAGTATCTGCGACGCTCTCATGCTCATTCAATCAATTTTCTCTGGACGAATCTGAATGACGCAATGGTCGATAAAATGCCCGAACTGCCGAAAGTACGGTACCTGGAAATCCGAGGATCCGATCTTTCCGATCACGGCTTGTCGGAATTGATCGGGCGATGTCCAAAGCTGAAATCCCTGAAGTTGTCCGAAGTGAAATTTGGGATCAAGACGAAACAAACCATTAGCGGACAAATACGATTGACACGGCTCCGATTAGACGATGTTTCGGACGCGGACTTGGAAATCTTGGGGAAAATAAAGTCTTTGGAAATTCTCGAATTGAGTCGTACTGCTATAACCGATGCCGATTTGGAACATCTGAAAGGATTATCGTCGCTGGATGTACTGGTTCTCGATGAAACAAAAATAACGGATGCCGGTTTGGAGCACCTGAAAGAATTGCCTTCTTTGTGTTACCTTTCCTTGTACAAGACCGACATCACCGATGTCGGTTTCGATTTGTTGAATTCGTTTCCGTCGCTGAAAAACGTTAAACTCGACGGCACGAAAACCACCAGAAAATGGACGAAAAAACCATAGCACACAACAGCCGGAATGGAGCCGGTACTCCGGCGCAATGACGGAGAACCGACGTTGTTGAACGCAAACGAACCGTCATTACGGCGAGTACGCCTCCATTCCGGCTTTTATTGATCACCCCCACCGAAAGGAAATCTCATGCCCCGAATTATTTTCAGTGCGATAATGGCGATTTTTTTGACCGCCCCCCTGCTCTTCGGCGCCGATTGGCCGGTCTTCCACGGACCGAAAGGCGACAACGTCTCGCCGGACACGGGACTCCTCAAAAGCTGGCCTAAAGAAGGACCAAAACTCCTTTGGACGGCGGACTTTCTCGGCTTCGGCTATTCCAGCGTCTCGATTTCCGGCGATCGGATTTACACCAGCGGCAACGTCGAGAAGGACGGCAAACCGCTCGCGATGGTTTTCTGTCTCGATAACAACGGCAAGCTGATCTGGGAAAACGACAACGGTCCCGCTCATACGGACAATCGCCGCTTCGCTGGAACCCGGGGAACGCCGACTCTCGACGGAGCTCCGGGAGAAACACGGGTGTACGACGAAAGCGCTCTCGGCGAAGTCGCCTGTTTCGACGCCAAGAGCGGTACGAAAATTTGGCATCGTAACATCTTGAAGGATTACGGTGCGGAAATGCCGCGTTGGTTCCTCGGCGAGTCGGTCGTGATCGACGGCGACAACCTGATCTGTACGGTCGGCGGTCCGAAGGCATGCGCTCTCGTTCTGGATAAACGTACCGGAAAGACCGTTTGGGCGTCCCCTCCGACCGCGAATCCGCCGGGAGCGACGGTCGGTTACGCCACGCCGTATTTCTTCGAACACGACGGCACCCGAATCGTCGCCGTGATGAGCGACTCGACCGTCGAGGGACTCGACCCGAAAACCGGCAAGACGCTCTTTTCGATTCCGTGGAAAAATTTTCGGACGACAAACGTCACGCAGCCGATTTATCGTGACGGCTGTCTTTTCCTGACGAGCGGTTACGATTTCGGCGCGAAACTGTACAAATTGACGAAAAACACCGACGGGAGCATCACGCCGACGGAGATTTGGTACGAAAAGAAGTTCGATAACCACCACCACGCCGTCGTGATGGTCGGCGATTACGTGTACGGCACGACGCACAAGGGCTCCTGGGGCTCGATCCATTTCAAGACTGGCGAGCTCGGATATCTTGTCCGCGTTGCCGGTCCCGCTTCGGTGCATCTCGCCGACGGCTTGATTTACGCGCTGACGGAAGACGAAAAAACGGTAATTCTGTACAAACCGAATCCCAAAGAATTCGTCGAATTGGGCCGTTTCGAACTCCCGAACGACGCCGAGAAAAAGAGTTGGGCGCACCCCGTCGTCTGCAACGGCAAATTGTATCTGCGGCACGCCCAATATCTGTACTGTTACGATGTGAAAGAAAAATAGTATTGATCGAAAGAGCCGGGGATGAAGCCGTACTCGGCGCAATCCCCGAATTGCCCATGCGAAAACACTGGTTCACCCTGTTGACGATAATCGGCGTTCTTCTGCTGTTGTTGACGCTCGCGCTGACCGTCTGGATGCAAGAGTTCGAACCGTACCAACGGCAACAACGCGTGTGGGCGCAACTGCAAAAGAAGCTCGAAGGGCGAGCGACGATTTCCGATCAGGATTTGACATCGCTCCCCGACGATCTTCCGTGGTACATATCATGCTGGGTGTCATGGTATCCCGGAAAGCTCCCCGACCGCGACGTGGAGTTGGATAACGTCAAGATCAAAGGGAAAATTTCGGCGACGCTTGATGAATCCGACCTTGTACTTTTGTCTCGATTACCGTTTGCGAAAAGAATCTATTTCGTTAATGCCGCCTTTACCGAAAACGCCCTTGCGGATTTTATGAAACGTTTTCAAGGGAATTACGTTCAAATTAATCGATCACACTTGACGCATGCAGACATTGCCGGCATTCCCCCATCACGAAAGATGACATATTTGATTCTGTACATCGACGTCGGCCTTTCCGATCAGGCCCTCGCCGACTGGATTGCCAAATACCCGAACTTGGAATACCTGCGCATCTGCTTTTGGGTCGAAGGATCGCCTGTCGGGGACAAAACACGGTCGCCTGTCGGGAGCAAAACGTGCAAAGCGATTGCCGGATGCAAAAAATTGACGACTCTGGAATTGTCCAACCATCGCGGCATTTCGGATGCCGACTTGGAAAGTTGGAAAGGACTGACCGAACTGAAAAAGCTTGAATTGAACGGAAGTTCCATCACGGGAAAGGGGCTTGCCGCACTGAAGGAAATACGTTCCCTTGAAACTCTTTGCCTGAACCGATGTGCCGTGGACGACGCTTCACTGGAGCACCTGAAAGAGTTGAAAAACTTGGTCGGTCTCGAGTTTTCCGAAACACCGATCACGAACGCCGGGCTGGAACATCTGCGGGAGTTGCCGAAATTGAAAAGGCTCGAACTGAACGGTACCGCGATTACGGACGCCGGAATGGACGTGCTGGAAACTTTTCCAACGCTCCGATATATTGAAGTAAATGACGCGAAGATTACCAAAAAACGCCTCGCTGAATTTCGAACAAAACGAATGCCGCCATGAAACCAACAATCACACTTCTCATTCTCTGGACGGCGACGATCGGTGACATGCCGGAGGCGGGATATTCCTCGGCGGTCGTTTCGGGAAACCGCGTTTACGTCACGGGAAATATCGACGGCGGTTCGACCGTTTTCTGTCTCGACGCATCGAACGGTAAAATCCTCTGGAAATACCGCAACGGCGACGCCTGGACGGAACAGTTCGCCGGAACCCGGAGTACGCCGCTGATCGACGGCGACTTCGTTTTTGATGAATCGCCGCTTGGTAAAATCGTCTGTCTCGACAAGGAATCGGGCAAACCGGTTTGGAGCCGCGATTTATTGAGCGAATATTCGACGCCGAATCTCCTGTACGGCCGCAGCGGATCGCTTCGGATCGACGGCGAGAAACTGTATGTCCAACTCGGCGGCGAGAAAGGTTCGATTCTCTGTCTCGACAAACGAACCGGGAAAACGCTTTGGCTCGGCGAAAGTACCGACCACGCAGCGGGTTACGGTTCGCCGATTTTGTTCGAATACCAAGAAATTCCGCTGGTCGCTGCCATGGACGCCAAAGGACTTTTCGCCGTAAACCGTGAAACGGGAAAACTCCAATTTCATTTCCGACACCCTGCCCGACTCGACGAAAACATCACGACGCCGATTTATCACGACGGCAAGATTTTCATCACGAACGGAGCCGGGAGCGATTCGAAACTGCTGAAACTTACCGTACAAAACGGCAAGGTAAACGCCGAAGAAGTTTGGACGAACCGTTTGCTGGCGAACTCGCACCACGGCGTCGTGTTGCGGGACGGTTTATTGTACGGCGCAACGAATAAACGGGGCGGCGGATTTGCGTGCATCCGTTGGAACGACGGTTCCGACGTGTTTCTTGACCGAAATATCGTGCGTGGTTCCTTCGACATGGCCGGGGATCTCTTTTTCATCCTGACGGAGTTCGGCGAAATCGTCGTCGCCCGGCCCGCGGAAAAGAATTTCGACGTTTTCGCACGATTACAACTCCCTGACGCCGACGACGGCCAGGCGTACGCTCATCCGACGCTCCACGGCGACAAACTTCTCCTCCGAATCGGCCCGACGTTGTACTGTGTTCAGTGCGAACCTGCACGTTGATATTTCAAAGAAAACTCATCTTGACAATCTACTGGACGTTCAGTATGATCGTCTCCGTAGTTACTGGGCGACCCGTAGAAACAGCCGCTAAGCCATGCAAATACCGACCGACCGCGAATTCGAAGTGCTGAAAATCCTTTGGGAAAAAGAGAAAACGACCGTCCGGGACGTCTGGAACGTTCTGCGAAAAAGCGAGCCGGATCTTGCGTACACGACGGTGCTCAGCGTGTTCCAAGTGATGGAAAAGAAAGGATTCGTCGCCCACGAGACGGTCGGCAAAGCTTATCTTTATTATCCGCTATTACAACGACGGAATACGGTGAAATCGTTGGTCCGCGATTTCGTAACGAAGGTTTTTGACGGCGCCGCCGGAGAATTTTTGCTCCACGGCATTGAAATCGGCAAGCTCTCGCCGGAAGAACTCGACGCCCTCGAAGAACAAATCCGCGAAAAGAAACGCAAGAAAAAATAACCCGCCATGATCGCCGATTATTACTTCATTACGACGCTGTTGCTCGGAATCGGGACCGTCGGAACGGTATTGCTCCGAAATCCGGCCAAACGGGTTGCCGTCGTTCGGGTCGTTTTCGTTGCAGTTTTATTATTGCCGGTCGCCCTGCTCTTTCCGGAGCGTCAATGGATTTCCTGCGATTTTTCTTTCGGTTCGGCCCGCTCCCGTCATTTCGACCGCAGCGCAGCGAAGGGAGAAATCTCACCCCCACAAACGGCTCCGAAACCCAACCGTACCCCTTATGGTGAGATTTCTCGCTCCGCTCGAAATGACACGGTGTTGAACCAAACGAAAAACGTTGCTCCCCGACTCGTCGAATCGCAGCCGGCGACTAAAACGAATATTTTCGTGCCGATTCAACTAACCGGAATGTTCGGCGTTACCGTTTGGCAACTGCTCGGTTTTTATCGGACTCGGCGGTTGCTTCGACAATCGGTCGCCGCGACGGGAGATTTTGTAACGCCATGCCGGGTACGGATTCATCCGGAACTCGTTGCGCCGGTCATCGTCGGCGTGTTCCGTCCGACCATTTTGCTGCCGAATACCGACGACGCCGACGAAATCCGTTGCGCCATTGCTCACGAAACCGCCCACTTCGAGAACGGCGACCTGTACGGTCTCGCTTTGGAGCGGCTGCTGACGTTTCCGTTACTGTTTCATCCGTTTTTCTGGTTGCTCCGGCGAACCGTGCGGCAAGATCAGGAAACGTTGGCGGATCTTTGGGCCGTGCAGCAGGTCGACCGGCTCGGCTACACCGAACAACTGCTCGTCTGGGCGCGACGAGTGTTGGACCATCCGCTTCTCGGCGGTGCCCTGGTGCTCGGCATCGCGGAAAATCAAACGTTTCCTCCCTACCCTCGTTCCCGCAACCCGTTTTCAAGGAGGATTGCCATGTTGCTCGACAAAACCGTTACGTTAAAAAGACCGTCCCGCCGTTGGCGATGGATCGCCTTCGGAACCGAACGACGAACAGATTTCCATTGAGTTTCGATTTCTCACGCTCAAGGATCCTTTGGCCAAAGTGTTTCTCGCCCACCCATCGCTTTCCTGGAGCGGGCTGTCGGTTCCCAAGAGGGTTTTGAGGGGCGATGCCGAATCCGGAACAAAGGGTTTCACGACGCGGGAAATCGACATCCCCGCCGGGATGCCGGGATATGGTATTCTTTCGACCAATATTCCGTTACCGTTTCAAGTTCGGCTTTTCGAAGAAGCAGGGGCGAAAAAACTACTTGACATCTTTCAATCGATTTCAAGGGCAAATATTTTGCAGGCTCCGGGGATCTGTGTATTCAGTGGTCAAACCGGCTCGATCATGGACGTTTCACATTCACCGTTCGTGACCAGTGTCCTTCCCGTCGAAGGGGATTTCGCAGTCGCTTATCAACCGTTCATCCAGGTTTTCAACGAAGGAATGAATGTCACAGTCAAGGCGACGCTCTTGAAGGACCGTTCCTGCCGCCTCGATTACTGTAACGCTACGATTTCCAAGATCGATGGAGTGGAAAGCGTCCGAATATTGGACGAAGGAATGAAGAAAGCTGAAAACGGAAAGATGGAGTATCACGGCGTTTCGATTCAATCGCCGAACGTCCGCACGCTGAATTTGACGATTCCGCCGGTCACGGTTCCCGAAGGAATGTCGCTGCTGCTTGCCGCTCCGGGCATGTTCCGCAAGGAAAGCGGCGAGGGAATTTTTCTGCTCGTCACGCCCCGTCGCGTCGAGCATGAACCGGAAGAGATACTGACGGGAATGAATCCGTACGAGAAGTAGTCAAAGCGACACAGACCTTTCGAGGGTCGTTGATTTCCCTCCCCTCTCCCGGATGGAGAGAGGACGGTAGTTCCGGCCTTGCTTATCACAATCGGCCACATCTCTCGTTTTGATTCGTTACGGAAATTCCGGGTACGGCGACTTCTCTTTTTTCGTGTCGTCGGCGGAGACCGACACGATCGCGATGTTGTGCAGATTCGCGAAATCGACGACATCCTGTTTATCGATGAAAATCGTCTTGTCCGCTTCGATCGCCAGAGCCCGCGCGCCCGATTCGTACATCGTTTGCAGCGTCAACAGGCCGAACGTCGGCACGTCGAACCGCATATCCTGTTGCGGTT
Source organism: Thermoguttaceae bacterium (assembly GCA_031549705.1). GTDB lineage: Bacteria > Planctomycetota > Planctomycetia > Pirellulales > Thermoguttaceae > WRKP01. The sequence continues at coordinate 7,980 of JAVBPI010000162.1, read as the reverse complement.
TCGAGACTTTCACGACCGTGATCCCGCCGGCGGGACTCAACGCCCCTGCCCTGCGGATGCACTCGTCGGTTCCTTCGATCGCTTCAACGGCGATGATCGCCTGATTCTTGACGCAAACGCTTTGGCCGATGTCGAGGCGGCCCATTTCTTTCGCGATTTGCCAACCGAAACAGATATCTTTCCATTCCGCGGCGTTCGGGCCGCGACGGGTCAGTTTTTGTCGATTCACGAGCAACTCCGGTACGAGATCGGTTCCTGAAAGCAAACGGATTCCATGATCGGCGAACGCATGCACCACGGTTAACAGCAGCGTGTCGTCTTTGCAGTCCTTTTTCCGTGTCAAAAACATCGGCGTGAAGGTCCGCAACGTGTAAAGGTCGGGGAGCTGTTGCCAGATCAGCCACGGATCGAGGAGTAGTTTCTTGTCGATTTTCCCCGCCATGGCCCCTTCCGTCACGCCATGGGAACGGAAATAGCGGAACGCCGTTTTCAGGCGTCCGAGTCCAAGCGGCGCCCAATCGTCGCAGATTTTTTTCAGTTTCGGGTCCGCATGGTTGATGATCCCCATGCAAAAAACTTCGCTCCCCTTCCCTTTCAGGGCCTCGGCGAGATAGATCGGATAGCGTCCCCATCCGGCGATGATCCCGACTTTTTTCGGGAGAACTTCGGGAGGGGGCAAGGAATCAACGGTATTTTGCATTATCCTGTTATATGAAACAGCGCGACCATTAGTGTCATTTCGAGTGAAACGAGAAATCTCACCCAGTCGGTTGAGTTTGAAAATCGAGGCTTTTCGGTTGGGTGAGATTTCTCACTCCGCTGCGTTCCGTTCGAAATGACAACCCTAAAGTCACATTTTACGGATTTCGGAAAATGGGGTCAACGGCAATTTTTCCTGTTACCGTGGCGGCTGAAATCCCTATTTCTTGGTAGAATGCCGTTGTCCCTTCAACACGAATTTTACCATGACCGACCCCGAAAAAATCTGCTCCGATTGCGGTGCCGCGATCACAACCGACGCTGCCGAAGGACTTTGCGCCGCTTGCCTCTTGCAGCAGGCAGCATGGGAGTCCACACCCGGTCCGACCGATTTCGTGGAGATAGAAGCCGTCCAGAAGGCGTTTCCGCAGCTTGAAATTCTCGAAAGGATCGGTCGCGGCGGCATGGGAACGGTGTTCAAGGCGAGGCAACCGAAGCTCGACCGTTTCGTCGCCCTGAAAATTCTCTCGTCGGAACTCGCCGCCAAACCGACGTTCGCCGAACGCTTTGCCCGGGAAGGAAAGTTGCTGGCCCGGTTGAACCATCCGAACATCGTTGCGGTGTACGATTTCGGTGAGAGCGGCGGTTTTTACTTCCTGCTCATGGAATACGTCGACGGCGTGAACCTGCGGCAGGCGATGCGGGAGGAAAAATTCACACCGGAACAGGCGATCGGCATTGTCCCGAAAATCTGCGATGCCCTGCAATACGCCCACGACGAAGGGGTGCTACACCGTGACATCAAGCCGGAGAACATTCTGCTCGACACGAAAGGCCGCGTGAAAATCGCCGACTTCGGGATCGGCCGTTTCAACACGCACAAAGAGCCGGGGGTGGAGCGTACTCGCGCAACCCCCGGACACGGCGACGGAAATCTCACCCAAACGGGTCAAATCCTCGGCACCCCCTCCTACATGGCCCCGGAGCAACTTGACGATCCGAACACCGTCGACCATCGGGCGGACATTTACTCGCTCGGTGTGGTGTTTTACGAGTTGTTGACCGGTGAACTGCCACGCGGTCGATTTCCGTTACCAAGTGAAATAACTCCCGTCGGTGCCGACGTCGACCGCATCGTTCTCAAGGCGTTACAAAAAGAACGAGACAAACGGCAACAATCGGCGGAAGAACTCAAAACGGAAACGCAAAACGCCGCTTCCCGTATTCATTCCGGAGAACGGGAAAACGAGCCGCCGGAAAAACCGAATTGGGAACTCGCCGCCGGTAAACTGAAGGAACGTCAGTCGATCACGAACCGAATCATTTTACTTTCGGCCGTCTTGATCGCCACTTGGATCGGACTGCTCAGTACCGCCAGTGCGTGTGGATGGTTTCCTTCGGAGCCGTACCCGCTTGTCATTGAGATCGGTCTTATTGTTGCGATTATCGGACATGTCGTTCTCATTCGCCGCCATTGGCTCAAGTTGAAAAACCTCGACGCAAACTTTATGCAATCCGATCACCACAAAAATCCGGAGCCGCCATCCATGAATCCAACAATTCCGCCGCCTCCCAAGCGTCCCCGTCGCGGCTGTTTCGGTTGTCTCGGATTATTGACAATCGGAGCCTTGGTCGGGATGCTGGTATTTGTGGTGTCTTTGGCATTGTTTCCATCGATAAACGTGGACCCCAATGGTGTCCGAATTGCCGGAATACACGGCGATTTCCTCAACATTAGTCCCGATGGTATCCGAATCAACCCTTCACCCAGAACTGGAACGAACATGATCGCCTTACCACTCATTTTCGTCGTTTTTCTCGCCCTCGTCGTCGGCGTGGTTGCTCTCGTTTTCGTGCTGGTCAAGCAAGCCGGTGCGTCGAACGAATTGCGGACGCCGGCGATGCCGACGAAATTTTGTACGCACTGCGGTGCTGAACAGGTCGAAGGAGCGTACGCCTGTCCGAAATGCGGTTTCGCGACCCGACAGAAACGGAATTACTGTTTCAATTGTGGCGTCCAGACCGATCCGGAACAAATTCTGTGCGTGAAATGCGGAGCGTCGCTCGCCCAGTCGCCGTTGGCTGCGGTTCCCGGTCTCGGCGGTCGCAAGGACAAACTCGTTACCGGGCTGTTCGCCCTGCTGCTCGGCTGGATCGGCGTGCATAAATTCTATCTCGAAAGTTGGGGCTGGGGGATCGTTTACGTGCTGCTCAGTTGGACCGGCATTCCGTTCATTGCGGGTGTCATCGAAGGAATCCTGTTCCTCACGATGGACGAACAGACCTTCGACCAACGCTACAACCAAACGCAACCCGCCCCGTTTCGTTGGTAAAAAGAGCCGGGGATGGAGCGCAGCGTAATCCCCGGATAGAATACATGGAAAGGTTGTTCATCCGGGGATTGCGCGAGTACGCTTCATCCCCGGCTCTTTGAGAGGTGAATGTCATGACTTTCGATCCTACACGATTTTCTTATGTTCTCGTTTCATCGACGACGTACGGCAATTGGTTGCCGGGCGACGCACGCGGTTATGTCGACGAACACGACGACTACGGCACGCCATTCGACGTTCCCTCGGCGCAGTTGCATCGGTCGGCGAAGGAAAGCATGAAAGAATCGACGGTGTTGCTCAATACCGATCAAGCCGAAATCGTTCTTCAGCGCTGGCGGGAAACCGTCGATGAACTCGACGGTCAACTGGTCGTCGTTGCAATCATGGGGAATCATTTTCATTTCGTTGCGATATTTTCCGGCAAGATCACGAAAGCGAAGTTGCTCCAGTTTTTCAAAACCCGTGCCAGTCGGGCGCTGAATCAAAAGTTCGGCAAACGGACCTGGTGGACCGATTCCGGTTCGGTTCGTTACAGTTTCGACGAAGCCGCGTTTCGAGCGAGAATCGCCTACGTCAAAAAGCAGCATAACCCCCTCGCGCTCTGGATCAATCCCGAATTCGAATAAAGAGCCGGGGATGGAGCGCAGCGTAATCCCCGGATAGATTCATGAAAAGGTTGTTCATCCGGGGATTGCGCGAGTACGCTTCATCCCCGGCTCTTTGAGAGGAGAATTGATGCAACACGATTTTCACACGACGCATTGGACGGCGATCCTCGGTTCCCGGAGCGAACTTTGCGAGGCGTATTACAACCCCGTACGGAATTTCATCCGGCGAACCGTCGGCGACAATCATTCCCAGTACGGCAGTCGCAATGCCGAGGATTTAACGCACGATTTTTTTCTCCGTGTGCTTCAAGGGGAGGAATTTCACCGCCTCGAACGAGGTAAAGGTCGATTCCGTTCGTATCTGCTCGGAGCGGTCAAATTCTTCCTTGCCGATGTACGTGAGAAGTCGGCGGCGATTCGTCGCGGAGGAAACGAGAAAGTCGTTGCGCTTCCGGACGACGTGGAAGAACCGTCCGCCGAACTCGACCTTCGGTTCGACCGCGATTGGGCTGAAACGCTTGTCTCCCAAGCTGTTGCGCAGTTGCGGCAGGAAGCGGTCGAAAGCGGCGAATCGGAACGGTTCGATATTTTGCGATTCCAGTTGTCCGGCAACGCCACGGAAGCGGATAGGGATCTTGCTTTGCAAACACTCGACGTTTCCCGTGAGCATTTCAACGTCCTTGTCTCACGATTGCGTAAAAAGTTCCGGGAGAAAATTCGCAACGAAATCGCTCGAACCGTCGAAAATGAAACGGAAATCGCCGCCGAACTCGATTATCTCATCCGAGTGCTGCGACAACCGCCGTCTCGTCTCGAGGGCTAGAACGTAATCACGGCGGAAGCGCCTCCGGTGAAGCGATCGCGGCGGCCGCCGGGAGAACCGTCCTTCGGCTTGTAGTATGGTTTGTTGCCGTCGCAATTTTCGTACTTGATTTCCGGACGGATCGTGATGTGCGGCGTCGGCTTCCAGTTGACGCCGAATGTTATGGTATAACGGTCGTAACCGAGGCCGCTCTTCGTGTGTCGCCGCATCCATTCGATTCGGCTCCCCACCGACCAATGGGGATCGACCTTGTAGATCAATTCCTGCCTCAGACCGTAAGAATCGAGCCGCCCTTCGGTCCCGCTTTTTGGATTGCGGCTGATCCATTCGAACTTCGTGTCCCATTTGGCGCTACTGTAATTGACGCTGAACGACTGAACGAACGTATCGCCGTCGATTCTGTCGCGGGAATTCATCCGAACGAACGCCGAATAGCCGACGCTGATATGTTTCGTCCAGCGGTAGAATACGTCGCCGAGAAACGCGCTGCTCCGCTTCCCACCGAATGTTTCGTCTTCACCGCTCACCCAACCGCCGAGGACCGTAAGCCGCTTGTTGATCTCCCACGCCCCGACGACCCCGGTGAACGTCTGCGGCAACTCCAATGCGGTCTCCGACAGGGAATAGAAGAACCGATCCGTCGAAAGAATCGTTTCCTCATCCATCGGCGAAAGGAATTTGCCGAACTTCACGTTGAAATTTTTGTAACCGAACTCGACGAACACCTGCGGAATCGCGGTGTAGTATTCGCCGCTATTCCACAAAGAGCGGTCGCCGTTCCGTTCAAGACCGACGGACTGTACGTACACGGCGTCGGTTCCGTACATGAAATCGACCCGACCGCCGAAGTCGAGGCCGCGCCGGGAATCGACTTCTTTGCCGATGTTGAGATAAAGTTGGTTCAACTGCCAATCGGACTGCGGCGTATTGAACAGCGTTGCCCCGCCACCACTTTTCGAATCGGGGAAACCGCTCCTGAACGAATTTCGCCTGCCGTTCGAGGGGGAATAAACCCCCGCTTCGAGATGTCCGCCGACGAACCACTTGGACTTCTTGACACCGTCGATTTCACCGCATGGGGACTGAAAGATCGGCGCACAAGGATCACGCGGCGAAATCGATTCTTCCGCAACGGTTTCAAGCGGCACAAACAGCAACGTGAGCAATAATAAGAGACCGGCAATCCCTTGCGAACGAAACACCATACGATATGCAGCGACGAATTTCAAAGACGAGTAAATTAGTCGTATTTGATTTTTATCGATTTTTCATGGTCAGAACAACAGCTTTTCTTGGAAAATTCCCCCTTCCCCTACGAAAAAATTTTTCCTCTTGACAAATACTATTGACTGTAGTATTATTTTGAGCAGTACTACTATTGCCAGTTGGTCATATCACCCCGCGCTGACGCTTGGGGCGGTAAAACACGAATTTCACCATGACAGATCAGGAATTGAACGCGCTCGGCGCTCAGCAGCGGCGGGTTTTGGAAATCGTTTGGGAACGCAACGGCGCGACCGTGCAAGAAGTGCTCGGCGAACTGAACGCGACTTCGGACGCTCCTCCCCTTGCCTACACGACGGTGCTGGCGACGATGCAGAAGCTCGAAAAGTCGGGTTGGCTGACGCATGAACCCTCGGCGGAAAACAGTCGAATGTACGTTTATCGGACGACTCGGAGCCGAAGCGATGCAATCGGCGACTCGTTACGAAATTTTGCCGACACGTTCCTCGGCGGAAGCAAGACGCTGCTGTTCCAACACTTCGTCGACGATACCGGACTCTCCGACGAGGAACTCGACGAAATTTACCAAATGATTGCGAAAAGGAAAAAGTAGTCCGTCATTTCGAGCGGAGCGAGAAATCTCACCGAATCGATAGGGCCTGAATTTCGTAATGGTGAGATTTCTCCCTTCGCTTCGCTACGGTCGAAATGACGATTCATCGAAACATTACAGTACTTTCCGAACATGCAAACATTCCTTTCCCTCCTCGGCACGTACACGCAGTTCGCGGTTTGGCAGGCGACGTTCTGGCTCGCCGCCGCTTGGATTTTGGGACGAATTTACCGCCAAACGCCGTGGAAAGCACATTTTTTGAGCGTCGTCGGAATTATCGTTGCGACGTTCACGCCGTTGCTCTCGACGATCATTTCCGCAACCTCCGGCGGGTTACTAAAAAATTCCGTGCCGCAATGGAACGAACCGCAAACTCTCGGCATGATTTGCCTTGCCGGGACGCTGCTGTTCGTCGTTGTGTTGTCGTACGGAATAACAATGTCACGAAAATTGATGTTCCACGCGGTCCCCTACCCCGACCGCGAATCGCAGGACGCCCTGCTCCGGCATTCGAAGACGCTCCGCAATGTTTCGCTGCCGATCTTGTTCACGTCGCCGAGCGTCAAGAGTCCGACGGTCTGGTGTTGGGGACTCCACCCGGCGGTATTGCTTCCGGAAACACTTGCGGAAAAACTTCTCGGCGATCAACGGGACGCCGTTTTCCTGCACGAATTGTCGCACATCATTCGGCGGGATCATTTAACTTCCCTATTCGCAAGACTTTGCGGAGCCGTGCTGTTTTGGAATCCGCTCTACTGGCTCGTGTTGTGGGAAAGCGATCTCGCCGCCGACGAATCGTGCGATCTGCTCGTCTTGACGCAAGGAAAAATGCCGCCCGAACAATATACCGAAACGCTGCTCCGGCTCGTTGCCGGAGAACGAGCGCGACCGATCTTTCAATTTCTGTCCCGAAAGGAAAAAATCATGCGACGTATCGACCGGATTTTGAGTTTCGATAATCTTTTGCCGCTCCCCTCCCCTGCCGGTTCACGACTTTGGACGGCGTCGGTCTTCCTGACCGCCCTGCTCTTGAGCGTCACGTTGGCATTCTGTCAAGAGAAGAAATCGACCGACTCCGAAAAGCTGTTCCGTTCGCTCCTGAAAATTCAGGGGTTGAATTCATACGCCGTCGGCAAACGGATCGCCGACTTCCCGGAAAAGCCCGGTTTGGAAACGCCGGAAAACGCTTATGCCACGCAAAAATTCAAGATCGCCGAAGAGATCAAAGACACGGAATTTCAAAAAACGTACAAAGAAAAATTCGTCGTGTGGGAAGTCCTGACCAACGGCGACCGCGCCTTCGTCTTCGGATACCGCGAGTACGACAAACTTTACGACGGCGACATGCTCGTCAAAAAAGGAACGAATTGGATGCACCAAGGAAATCTGCAAGCCTTTACCCCGGAAGAACTTGCGAATAATTTGAAAAAGAGAGGTTTTTTGAACATTAAGAAATCAGAATCCGCCAAGGAACCTTCTGCTTCATCGGAGAAAAAAGTGTCCGACAATCCGTTGTTGCGACATTTTCAAACGCCGATCTGGCTTCTCGGGCAAGAAGCACAAGAACGACCGATGTTCGATAATTATTGGAACGACCATTCGACGATGGCGACATTTCGAATCTGCATGCAAAACGGCAACGGCGGCGACAAATGGTTGGAAATCACGCCGGAGCAAAAG
>JAVBPI010000115.1:0-10837 GCA_031549705.1 Thermoguttaceae bacterium | reverse complement strand
TGGAAACGCTGGAAGGGGAAGTCTCGGCGTATATTCCGACGAACGTGATTTCGATTACGGACGGTCAGATTTATTTTCAGCCCGACTTGTTCTTCCGTGGGCAGCGTCCGGCGATGAACGTCGGTATTTCGGTCAGCCGCGTCGGTGGTTCCGCTCAGATTCCGGCGATGAAACAGGTCGCCGGCGGTATGCGTCTCGACATGGCGGCGTTCCGTGAACTGGAAGCGTTCGCCCAATTGGGAACCGACCTCGACGCCGCAACACAAGCCCGACTCGACCGCGGTTATCGGATCAATGAAATGTTGAAGCAGGGACTCTGCAAGCCGATGAACGTGATCGATCAGGTGTTCATGATCTTCGCCGGAACCCGTGGATTCCTCGACAAGGTCAAGATTTCCGACGTCGGTCGTTGGGAAGAAGAGTTTCTCAGTTTCGTGCATGACAGCAAGAAGGAACTCTGGCAGAAGCTCGCCGACCAGAAAAAGTTGTCGCCGGAACTGACCAGCGAAATGGAAAAAGTCTGCGACCAGTTCACGCGAGGCTTCGTGTCGAAGTAGTGTTGCAACCCGCTTAGCCGCTCCGCCCTGCGGAGCGCTCAGAGGAAACCATGGCAACGAAAGAATTGAAAAAAAAGAAAAGACGTTCCGCGAACTCGTTAAAGCGGGAAATTCGGGATCGGCTCTGGGGAACCGACGACACGAAGATATTGTGGGCCGTGTTGAAGTTCGTCCGCAAAACGGTCCCGGACTTGCCGGAGCTGCCGGAAGAATTGGTGAAGCAACTGAAGGAATCCAAGCGATCCGTTGAAGAAGGGCATGGAATTCCGCACGAGGAGGTCATGGAAAGGGCCCGAAAATGGTTGGCCGAACATTGACATGGTCTCCGGAAGCGGAGATCCACCTTAACGAAATACTCACCTTTTATCAGGATCGCAACGGAAATTCGGATTACGGAGACAATCTTCTGTACAGAATCGAATCAGTCCTGTCCAGCATTGTCGCCCAACCGTATTGGGGAGAGCAGGCAAGGCAAAGAGGTTTTCGTTTCGTCGTCGTGACGCCGTTCCAGTTGTTTTATTATGTGACAAAAACGGAAATCGTCGTCGCCGCCGTTTGGGATGGACGACGCGATCCGAAAACGTTGAAATTGATCCGTTAGCCGCTCTGCCCGCGGAGCGTAAATACCAATACCAATACCAATACCAAGAGCACCCATCATGTCGTTTGGTCCGAAATCGTTCGTGACGCTCGTCATTTTGGCTCTCGCTGTTTTCATGCGGGACGCAGGGCTTGGTGCGCAGGAAAACCAACCGAGACATGAAATTGACTGGGACACTTTTAGTGACATCAAAAAGCGCTCCGAAAGGCTGGTTTTGGAATATCGCTGTAGTCGCGGGCATTTTGGCGGTAGAATTACCGATTCCAACATCGACGAGGTTTTTGTTTGGAAAGACGGTATGATCGTTTGGAGCGTTGCCAAGGAAAAGGAACCTCGGCCCGACCTGTTCTACAAGTCGTCCATTCCTCCCGAAAAAGTGGAAACTGTCGTGAAAGAAATCGCCGAGGATTTTGCGGAATACCCCTCGCAAAAGCGACCGTGGATGGCAAGTATTATTTTCAGGATTGATGCTTCGTATTCCCCTTCGGTCGAAGTTAGTTCTCCATCACACAGTGAATTCATGTGGATGGACAATATCCTGTGGGAATTCTACAAGGAGAACCGGAAAGTTTTGCGATCCGACGACAAAGACGCAATTATCAAAACGATAAAAAAAGTCAGTGGAATTCCGCTTGGAAAAGTTGATGCCGACGGAAAATACACCGGCATCCACCCCGCATGGACGTTTGACTACAAGGGGTTAGTGAATCATTACGAGCGTGAACAATCGCAAGATAAAAAAGCCGAAACTCGCAAAACGGAATTCACCGACGAAGAAATCCTCCGTGCCGTTGCCTTTTTCGTGGCGGATGCCGAACACCTCCTTTTGATGGAAAAGAAGATTCTCGACCTAATCCCCTTCCGCGACGGATTGAAAGCCAAGGAACTCGAAACGGTTCCGCCTGAAAACAACGAAAAAAGTTCGCATAAGAAATAGTATCGAGCGTTTTGACACTTCATCGCGTCGCAGGGCGACGCGGCTAACGGATAAATAACGATGGCCAAAGCACGAGCACTCGACAAGCGTCGCAAATCGATCAAAAGTATCCGCAAGATCACCCGGACGATGGAACTGGTCGCCACCGCCCAATTCAAAAAGGCGATGGACCGAGCCGTTGCCGCCGATGCGTATACCAACCGCCTCGTCGGACTCGTCAACGACCTGACCCATTCCGGCCTTGAGCTCAACCATCCGCTCCTCGTCGAACGGCAACAGGATCGCTCCCAAAAGGACGTCGCCCTCCTCGTTCTCAGCGCGAACCGTGGAATGTGCGGCGGTTACAACGCCGGGGTGATGCGGCTTGCGTTCCAACGACTCAATCAACTTCAAACGGATTACGCCGGTGTGCATCTCGAAGTCTCCGGCAAGCGAGGAATCGCGGGATTCAAATTCCGTAAGGCCGAGATGGCGCAATCGTACACCCACTTCCAGGACAAGCCGACGCTCGATCAAGTTACGGAAATCGCGGATCGGTATCTTGACGAGTTCATGGCAGACAAGATCGACCGTCTTGACGTCTGTTACATGAAATTCGTTTCGCTCAGCAAGCAGTACCCGGTCGTCGAAACACTCCTCCCGATCACGTCGCTGACCGCCGAAGGAGACGTCAACGCGATCAAGGACGAAGGGAAAGTCGACTTGAAACGGGCAGCGGCGATTGCCGGAGCGGACAAAATCACCGCAAGCGGAACCGACAAGGGAGCCGCCGGATTGAAAGCGATGCAAAGCAACCAATTCGAGTTCCTGCCGTCGCCGGAAAGCATTTTGGAAGAACTCATTCCCAAGGCGTTCAAGGCGAAACTGTTCAAGTGTTTCCTCGACGCTGCCGTCGGCGAAACGATCGCCCGAATGGTCGCCATGAAAGCCGCGACGGAACACGCCGACAAGATGATCGGTTTGTTGACGACCTCATACAACCGGGCTCGACAGTCGCAAATTACGAACGAAATCCTCGAAATCATCAGCGGTGCCGACGCCCTCGAAAACGCCTGATATTTCGTCCCCGTTTAGCCGGTACTTCGCGTCTACCATTGAGAGCGGCTGTGCTATTACCCACATTAACCACCATTTTTAGTACCACCTCGTTTACAGGAGTTTCCATGAAAAACCTCGTGCGATTGTTTCTCGCGCTCGGCGTCCTGACGCTCTGCGCAACAACCGGCTTCGCCAGTGAAGCGAGCCTCCAAATCCCTAATCTCCGAGAAGGACATTTCGATATCTTCGGAAAAACGATTTCCGCGTTCGATCTCCTCTATTACGGTGCGTGGGTTATCGTCGGTACGCTAGGCATCAGCTTGATTCTCTTTGCCCGCGTCGCTTTCCTGCCGGTCCACAAGTCGATGGCCGCCGTCTCGAACACCATCTTCAAGACCTGCTGCACCTATCTGTTCCAGCAGATGAAGTTCCTCGTCGCGCTGTTCTGCTTCATTGCCGTCGCGTACGGAATCTACATTTTTTCGATGCCGCCGGATCCGCACGCCGCCGTCCAGCATTCGCCGGGAAGCACGCTGATCCAAGTGTTGCTCTACGCCGTCATCGGGATGGCCGGTTCCTGCCTCGTCGCCCTGTATGGTATCCGACTCAACACCTTGGCTAACTCCCGCACCGCGTTCGCCGCCCTCAAGGGGCGTCCGTGGGATGTTGTCAACATTCCGCTCCAAGCGGGGATGAGCGTCGGGCTCTTCCTGATTTCGCTCGAACTTGTCATGATGGTTTACATCCTCTTGGCAGTCGACCGCAGCATCGTCGGTTTGTGCTTCCTCGGTTTCGCGATCGGCGAATCGCTTGGAGCTTCCGCACTGCGTATCGCCGGTGGTATTTTCACGAAGATCGCCGACATCGGTTCCGACCTGATGAAAATCGTCTTCAAGGTCGACGAAGACGACCCGCGTAACCCCGGCGTGATCGCCGACTGCACGGGCGACAACGCCGGTGACAGCGTCGGTCCGACCGCCGACGGTTTCGAAACCTACGGCGTGACCGGTGTCGCGCTCATCTCGTTCATCGTCCTCGCCGTGACCCCCGAAATGCTCTTCAACGGCGCCGGCAAGGAAATGTTCACCGATTGGGCCGGAAAAGCCGGTGCCGCGCACGGTGGTGCGACGATGGAAGGGGCGACCTATCTCGCTCATGATCTGCAAGCGAAACTGATCGTCTGGATCTTCGCGATGCGGTTCCTCATGGACTTCCTCTCCGGTTGTGCTTATTTCATCAACCAGGCGATTTCCACGGTCCTGTACGGCGACAAGAAGGAATTCGACTTCGAACAGCCGCTGATGAACCTGATTTGGATCGCCGCGGTCCTCTGCATCACGACTTCGTTCGGCATGAGCTATATTTTGCTGCACGATTTCGCCCACATGGCGTGGCTCAAGCTCGGTGGAATCATCGCCTGCGGAACCTTGGCCGCCGTGCTCATTCCGGAGTTCACAAAGGTTTTCACAAGTTCCAAGTCGAAGCATGTTCACGAAATCGTGACAGCGTCTCGCGAAGGCGGTCCGTCGCTCAACATCCTGTCCGGTCTCGTCGCCGGTAATTTCAGCGCGTTTTGGACCGGCGGTCTGATCGCCGCGTTGATGGCCGGCGCGTACGTCATCGCCAGCATGGGACTCGACCAGATTCTCGGTGAACACGCTCCGGTCTTCGCGTTCGGTCTCGTGGCGTTCGGCTTCCTCTGCATGGGCCCGGTGACGATCGCCGTCGACAGCTACGGCCCGGTGACCGACAACGCCCAATCGATTTTCGAACTCTCGCAAATCGAAAAGATTCCGAACATTTCGAACGAAATCGAAAAGGATTACGGATTCAAGCCGGACTTCGAAATGGGCAAGCACTATCTCGAAGCGAACGACTCGGCTGGTAACACATTCAAGGCGACGGCCAAACCGGTGCTCATCGGAACGGCGGTTGCCGGTGCGACGACGATGATTTTCGCGATCATCCTGTTGCTCACGAACCTTGGTGTTTTGAGTCTCGAACTGACCAACGCGCCGGTGATTCTCGGTTTGATCTGCGGTGGAGCGGTCGTGTACTGGTTCTGCGGTGCGTCGACGCAAGCGGTGTCGACCGGTGCTTACCGTGCGGTCGAGTTCATCAAGCGTAACATGGACCTCACCAAGAAAGAGGCGGACGAAAACGATTCGTTGACCGTCGTTCGTATTTGCACGCAGTACGCTCAAAAGGGAATGTGGAACATCTTCCTTGCGTTGATTTCCTTGACCTTGGCGTTTGCGTTCATCGATCCGAACTTCTTCGTCGCTTACCTCGTTTCGATCGCGATCTTCGGTTTGTTCCAGGCGATTTTCATGGCGAACGCCGGTGGATCGTGGGACAACGCGAAGAAGCTCGTCGAAGTCGACCTGAAGGAAAAGGGAACCGAACTGCATGCTGCCGCCGTGATCGGCGACACCGTCGGCGACCCCTTCAAGGACACCAGCTCGGTCGCGCTCAACCCGATCATCAAGTTCTCGACGCTGTTCGGACTCTTGGCGACGGAAATCGCGATTGTGATGAAGTACGTCGAAGGCAAGGCGGGCGAAGCGGCGGCCAACGCGACGGAAGTCGCCAAGACGCTGACAGGCAACCCGGTCTACGCCGGAACCTACGCGCACATGACGTGGTTGCTTTCCTTGGCGTTCCTCGTTGTCGGCTTGTTCTTCGTTTGGCGTTCGTTCTACGGAATGCGAATTCCGAAACTCGACGAAACGAAGAAAGCGTAGTTGTCGTTTAGCCGCCTCACCCTGTGAGGCGATGAATCAAACCGGTCGGAGTTCCCAAACTTCGACCGGCCTTCCTCGAAAGGAAAACCATGGCAACAACGGAATTCATCGAACGGGAAGAGCGACTGAAAGCGAAATTGATCGGCCGTATCGGTAGAACGCATGACGCCTCGCTGCTCCGGGAAGTCGAGTCGTTGTTGGACGAAAAGCTGCCGGAAGGCGTTTACGTTCTCTCGGCGGATGAACGGGAAAAAATGAACATTGCCCGCCACCAACTGGATGAAGGAAAAGGAATTCCCGGTGAGATCGTGGAAGAAGAATTGAACGATTGGCTTGCCGAATTGGAACAAGAGATATGAGCGGCAAGCGGAGACTGATTTGGTCCCCCCAAGCTCGGGAACAATGGAAGGAAATCCTTCGGTTTTACACAAAACGAAATGGGTCCGCCGATTATTCCCGAATATTGAATAAAAAATTGCTGGCGATGTTGCGAATGGTATGTCGCTGGCCCGAAGTCGGTGAAGCGACCGACAACGAAAATTACCGACGGCAGGTCGTTGAAAAATTCGCGGTCTATTACTGGATTAACGGTTTAGAAATTGAAGTCGCGGAAATCCGGGACGGCAGACGCGATGAAGAATGATGCGAGGAAAAGATGGATAACCCCTTCGTCCCCTTGATCGCTATTGCCACAATAGCGCTGTACATTTTTTTATTCGTCATTATTGTTAAGTTTTATATTTTTCTCTGCGATTTTCCGAAATACATGAAGCATCTCCCAAACGCCATCGCCGAGAAAATGATCGAAAAACTGCGGGAAGAAGAAAAGCGAAAACAGACGGAACAGAATACAAACCAGTAAAACAACAGCCGGAATGGAGTCGGTACTCCGACGTAATGACGGTATAACGGCGCCGTCTCGCGATTCTCCGTCAGTACGGCGAGTACGCCTTCCTTCCGGCTTTTGTGTAACGACTGAAAACCTTTAACACCGAACGAAAAAATGGTTACAGCGGAAAAGAATATCGGCAAGGTCACGCAGGTGATCGGTTCAACGTTTGATGCGGAGTTCGCGGAAGACCGGCTCCCGCCGATCTATAACGCCGTGCGGATCGACAGCGAGCAAAAAGGACTCGTGATCCATCTCGTCGGCGAGATCCAACAGCATCTCGGCGGCGGTCGCGTCCGTTGCGTCGCGCTGGGAACCACCGATGGCTTGGTCCGCGGTATGGACTGCGTCGACACCGGCGCTCCCGTCTCCGTGCCGGTCGGCAAGGAAACCCTCGGTCGTGTGTTCAACCTTCTCGGCGAACCGATCGACAAGAAGGGACCCGTTAACGTTACCGAATTTCGTCCGATCCACCGCGATGCTCCGCCGGTTACCGAACTCGCGACGAAAACCGAGATTTTCCCGACCGGGATCAAAGTCATCGACCTGTTGACGCCGTTCGTCCGTGGTGGAAAGGCCGGTCTGTTCGGCGGTGCCGGTCTTGGCAAGACCGTTATTCTCCAGGAACTCATTGCCCGAATCGCGTCGGCTCACGGTGGTAACTCCGTGTTCGCCGGTGTCGGTGAGCGGACCCGTGAAGGTAACGACCTTTGGCTTGAAATGTCCGAAGCGAAAATCGGCAACACCGGCCGTAGCGTTATCGAACAGACGACGATGGTGTTCGGCCAAATGAACGAACCGCCGGGTGCACGTCTCCGCGTCGCCCTTTCCGCGCTGACCATGGCGGAGTATTTCCGTGACGTGACCGGAACCGACGTGCTCCTCTTCGTCGACAACATTTTCCGTTTCAGCCAAGCGGGTTCCGAAGTCTCCGCGCTCCTCGGCCGTATGCCGTCCGCGGTGGGTTATCAACCGACGTTGGCATCCGAAATGGGTGCGTTACAGGAACGAATTGCCTCGACGAACAAGGGGGCGATCACCTCGGTGCAAGCCGTGTACGTTCCCGCCGACGATCCGACCGACCCCGCTCCGGCAACCGCGTTCGGTCAGCTCGACGCGTTCATTTACCTCGACCGGGCGATTTCCGAAAAGGGTATTTATCCGGCGGTCGATCCTTTGGCGTCGTCCAGCCGCGTGCTTGATCCGCAGTACGTCGGCGACCGGCACTATAATTGTGCGAGAACCGTGCAGCAGACGCTCCAGCGGTATCGTGAACTCCAGGACATCATCGCGATTCTCGGCGTCGACGAATTGGCGGAAGAAGACAAGCTCGTCGTGCATCGTGCCCGCCGCATGGAACGCTTTTTGTCACAGCCGTTCCTCGTCGCGGAAGTCTTCACCGGCAAGCCGGGCGAGATCACGCCGCTGGAAGATACGATCCGTTCGTTCGAGGAAATTGCGTCCGGAAAATGGGATCACCTTTCCGAACAGGCGTTTATGTACGTCGGAGCGATCGAACAAGCCGCCGAACAGGAAGAAAAACTCCAAGCGGCGGCCAAGAAAAAATAGTTACCCGTCATTTCGACCGGAGCGAAGCGAAGGGAGAAATCTCACCCTCGCCCAAAGAGTCGAAATTCATTCCTTGTCGGCGAGGGTGAGATTTCTCGCTCCGCTCGAAATGACAACTCTTTATTTTATTGAGTATCATGAAGTGCCTTGTTGTTACGCCGGAAAAGACGGTTCTTGACGTGGATACGACGTCGGTGGTGTTACCGCTGATCGATGGCGAGTACGGCGTCATGCCGGGGCATTCGCCGGTTGTCGGCCGTGTCGGCGCCGGTGAGTTGACGATCACGTTGCCGAAGGGCGAAACGGTACGTTATTATGTTGAAGGCGGTTTCGTCGAAATCCTCGACGATATCGTCGCCATCCTATCGATGCACGCGATGCCGGTCGCCGAATTGGACGTCGCCCGTGCGGAGCAACAGCTCGCCGACGCCTTGAAACGACCGGGTAACACGCCGGAACTTGCGCAACTCCGCGAGGAAAAGCTCTACAGCCGCCGTGCCCGCCTTCGCGTCGCGAAAAAATTCGCGAAATAAAACTCCTTCCGCTGGAAGTCGAGGTGGCGTCATTCCCGTGCAGGCGGGGTCCGGATGGGAGGATGCAAATTGTTCTTTGCGTCCGTATCATGCGTTTGGACACCGCCAATGACGTACACAAAAGATTCCCGGCGATTGCTCTCTTGATCCTCCCCAATGTGGGGGTGACGGAAAACGAAAGGACCTTCCCATGAATCGTCGACGTTCCGGGTTCTCGTTGCTTGATCTTTTTGTCGTAACGGCAATGCTTGCAATTCTTTGCGGCCTGCTTTTCCCGACCGTTCAGTCCGCGAAGGAAGCGGCCCGACGCGAACTATGCTCCCAGCGGTTGCACCAGCTCGCGATTGCCGTCCATAATTATCATGACACCTACTTGAACGCTTTCCCGTGCGGTGCCTGGCAGTACCGCTCCAACGAACCGGGCAAGGAAAAGACAGGGGTGTTCGGACAGCGTCGCATCAGCGCATTCATCGCTCTGACACCGTATCTGGAGCAGGCGCAAGTTTACCAAGAGATCGTGTCGGGAATGCATCACTTCAACATGAACGATGACGCTTCCGAGTCGACGGAGCCCGGTTTCGAACTCGGTCCGTTCGCCAAAAAGATCGAAGCATTCCTCTGTCCGGCGGACGAAAACTCGGCAAAGAAGCTGAAGAACCAACAAGCCCGCAATAATTACCGTCTCAATTTCGGCGATTTTCCGTTACACAGTGCCGGGTTCGGCGTTTACAGTGCCGGCCCGGGTGACTTCCCCAACAAACGAGGAATGAGTGCCGGGGAAATCGACGAAGTCAATCGCGGCCCCTTTGCGATGCTCCAATGGAACGGCTTCCATTCCATCACGGATGGAACGTCGAACACGCTGATGTTTTCCGAACGCTGTTTCGGCGCCGACCCCAAGAAAATCGAGCAAGGAATCGCGGTCGATCCGAAGTCGCTGCCGAGCGCGTACCATTTCACCGTTGAAGAAGCAACCGACTCCGCCGCCCCGTGCCTTGCTCTGCGCAACGAAAAGGGGGAATACGCCGATCGCCCGGCGGTGAATTGGTCCGGCCGCCGCTGGGGAGACGGCGCGACCGTTTACAGCGGTTTCGTGACCGTGCTTCCGCCGAACGCGCCGTCGTGCATCGCCAACTCGTTCAACTCGTCCCCGGCACGGGCGATCGTGACGGCGTCGAGCTTCCATCCGAAAGGGGTCAACATCGCTTTCTGTGACGCTTCGGTGAAATTTTGCAACGAAAAGATCGACGCGACGGCGGACATCGCAACGGGCAAAGAACAAACGGATTCGACGTTTCGGATCAAGGGAAAATCGAACTTCGGCGTCTGGGGCGCCCTTGGCAGTCGCAACGGCGGCGAGTCCGTCAGCGCCGAACTGGAATAAAAACCGGTGCAATGAAAATTTTCGTTCGAATACTCTTCTCCTGGCCGGTCAGCCTGCTTTTAGCGGCGTTTCTCGTACTCTTTTGGGGATGGTATCTCGTCTACCTTCCAACCATCGGTGAAAGTCGCCGCATCGAGAAGATCGCCGCCGAATTCAAGGCCCACGGTTGCCGCTCCATGTGTCTGGAAACGGTTCTGGCGTTTGAAAAGAACTGGTTTCTAGCCCCTCTCAAACTCGAACGAAAAATCCTTGTCCAACTCGATTTCGAATCCGGTGCGATGGTCCCGCAGGAATTCTTGAAACGATCACTGCAATTGCCCGATCTTCGAGTCGTTTTCTTCTTGAATTCCAATCCGTCCGACGATGAATTCACTTGGGTCGTCACACAACCAAACATAAAATTCGTCGAAGTTTCAGGGAAGCATCAAATCGGCAAGTCGGGATTTCACTCCGTTCCGAAAAACAAGATCGGCCTTTCCCTCCGCAACGACGAATCGATCGAAGACGACCTTCGACACCTTGCATTGGGGAAATCGTTGAGCGCTTTGTCGCTTCATGAATGTCGCTTGAATGAACATTGCTTCG
>JAVBPI010000103.1:0-3628 GCA_031549705.1 Thermoguttaceae bacterium | reverse complement strand
TAAAGACAGCTTTTTCTGTTGAAAATCGTGCCGTCCTGCTATAATGATATTAGTGCTCGAAACAATATCATTCACCCCATGGGAGGCAGCGATGATTTACAGACATCAATTAGAGTTCGACAACGCGGAATTGTCCGCTATCCATATTGCCAACGGTCGGGTGGCGATCCGAGTCCGGACTGCGACGGCGGAACCGCCGACGAAGACGGTCACGCCGAACCACTTGGCACCCCTTCGGCTTTCGAAGGTAAACGGGGATCACATTGCGTCGGTGGGAGCTCACGCCAAGGCGATCGAGCCGCGGACGTGGAAGGTTCTCGACGCGATCAACGGCACCGGCCGTTACGACGCCGCCGGCGAATCGGAGGGGAACTTCCGCAAGCTGCGACGGCTCGCCAACACCGTGTTGCAGAGTCTCGGAATGACCGCGGCAATCGTTGCCAGCGGAACCGTGTTGAGTGCGGATTCCGGAACCGCGTGAGCCGATTTCGGGATTTCCGCCGAAACGTGAGCCGGAAAACCGGCCGCGTTTTTCCTAATTCCTTACAGGGTCGGCAGTAAAAAATTTTCAGAATTTTTTCCGACCCTTCTTTCGGCGTTCCTTGCCGTTGCGAAAAGTCTTGAAAAACAGGGGATTTTATCTCTTTTTGTGCAAAATCTCCCTATGAAAAGCGTGCAAAGTGACAACCGTATGTCACCGCGACGGCTATATTCCGTGCCAATATCAAACAGGCGAGCCGGGTTTCTGGCTCGCCTACTTTTTTGACTTCTTGATTGCGTGGTGTAAATTCATTCAAGCAAAGTCAAATAAACTTGCATTACGAGCAGGAATTGATACAATACCGTTCATGTTGTATCAAAACCGAACACATTAACGCAAGGAGTAACAAATGAGCGAACCGCAAAAAGAAAACGAAGATTACCTCGCCGAAGTGCAAAAATTTGCACGCGCCGTCAAGAAAATCGAAGAAATCACCGGCAAATCCGTCGCAAAAGCCTACTTTCGCGACGGAGATTTTGGCGAGATAATACCACAAGGAATTGATTTTCACGTCGAGCGGTATGAACCTGTCAGTCATTAAGATCGGTATCAGAGCCAGCAGGTCTTGGGGTGTTTAGCTCGCGGAGAGTAGCCCGATACGCAGTTGCAAGGAATTTGCCATACCCTTTAGCGGTCTGGTCTTTGCAAACGTTTTTATCCCGGCACGCATCTTTGAAGGCATCACCGGCAAGTTTCAAAAGTTCAAGAGCGATTTCTTTGTTGTTCATTGAAAAAGTCTCCTTTCGGTTCGGGGAAATGGGGTTGGTAAGAGTACCTTATTCTACCCAGCCGAAAAGCGGACGCAATCCGATTTCGGTAAAAAATCAATGAGGGATAAAAATTTTTGCAGATTCCGCTTGACTTTTGTCGATGAGCGAATAGAATGTTACCATATTGGCCAACAGAAAGGAGGTGCTTCTTATGGCTGAAAGTGAGAAAAAAGCTCGAATTGCCTTTCGTTGCGAGCCTGAGCTGAAAGAAAAGGCTGAAGACGAGGCGAAAAAAAGAAATTTGTCTTTGTCTGACTATTGCCGTTCTCGAATCGCAGATGGTGACCAACTGGATCGGATTGAAGAAAAGATTGATAAAGTCTCAAAAACAAAGTAAAACTAAACCATGGATTCACAAACCTACATCGAATACGAATGCAACGATCCTGTGTCGGACCGCCACTTGATCACCGAATCACCCGAGGAAGCGACCGGGTATTTCGAAAAGGGCTGGACGATCTACGAACACCATATCACCGTCACCCGTGCCTCGAAGTATTCAACTCATGTTGATGTTTCGGCGGTTTGGAGTGACACCCCCGAAATCGAAGAGGTGTAACATGACTAAAAAACAAATGACGATGGACGGACTTGCGCAGTCGCAGGAGCGCCGGGCGCAAGAGTATCGCGAAAAATTTCGGCAAGAGCAAATGGCGATCTACAAGGCGAATTTGCAACAAACAGCCGACAAGTTAGGGCTGGAACTGAACGAAGAGAATCTTCCTACGATTGCCCGTGAAATGCGGGCGATGAAAGCCGCCGAAGAAAACGGCAAGAAATAAAAAACCGGGAAGCAGTGAAGTCTGGAAAACATTCTGCAACCCGGCCCCATAATCGCGATTTTTCAACCACGACCAGAGCCCGTATTCTACGCCGATCGTCATTCGGCGTCAAGCTCCGGTCGAAGCTACAACCACCGGAGGATCTATCATGCAACTCACCGCTACCGAGACCGTTGCGCTGATCGAGCGTTTGCGGTCGCTGAACGTCGTCGCCTGGGAACTGGTCGCCCTGGTTCCCGCCAAGGGAAATTCCCCCTTCATCAACGTGATCGAGGCCATTGTCAACGAAACCGACGCCCTCGTCGCCCCGTTCGACCGGAACGCCGGCGAACAAGAATAGGAGGCCGCCATGTCAAAGTTTATCGACTCCCAAGCTCAACGCCTCTGCGAAGAGGTTGACAAGTACGGCCAAAAGCTCGGTTTTTTGGAGAAGCCTCGCAAGATCGACGGCGAAACCATTCCGGGCGAGTCCGTGCCGTGGGAAGCCTATCAGGACGAACGCGGCTGCTGGACTACGTTCATGCAGAGCGGCCGATCTGTCACCGTGCTGATCGCCGAGAAGAACTCTGACGCTTGGACTTTCGACCATCGGATTTTTCCGTGCGGTGTGCATCTCGACCGCTTGGTCAAGCAGACCGCCAAGGCGGTGGTCCACGCCCTGTTCGAGCCGTCCGAAGCGTGATCGGTACGCACCTTCAGCGGTTCCGAATGTAACGATTATTACAATCGTTCCGCTCGGATTCCGAGAGGTCCGACTTTCGAAAAACACGACTCATTTTCGCCCTGCGCTCTCCGTTTGAAAACTATGATTGCGGAGTTTTATTTCTAAACCATTTTTGAAACAAGTAAAAACCATGAAAACGAAAACGAATGAACTCACGGCAGCCCTCACCCAGTGGACCAAAGAGGAATTGATTAGCGTCGTCCTTGAGGTCAGAGGCCGGATCCGTTTTTACGGCGACCCCTATGACGAAGGAAAGGCTTCCTGCTATTACCCCACCCACTGGCTTGAATTCGCATGTCGTGGCGGCCGCATCCGAATTGAGATTCGGGCGGATCGCTTCGCCGCCGAACACCAATCAGCATTTCACGACGGGCTCGGCGAATTCAAGACCGTTGAACCGCTTCTCGAAGCCTTGAAACCCTATCACTACACCCCAAAACGAAAGGAAAAATCCCATGAGGAAACCCAGCCTGAAAAAGTTACAGAAACAAGTCGATGACTTCAACGCCCGGGTCAAGATCGGCGATGAAGTGGACTATTTTAGTACTCTGTCCATGCCGCCCGACTTGAAGCCTGTCCGGACACGAACCGCCGTCGATCTTTCGTCGGTTCCAAACACGGCGGGAACGCTCATCGTCCACGGCGACGCAACGATTCCTGAACAAGCGTTTCGAAAATTCGATACCGTCCACATTTATCCGACCGGCCGACTCACGAACAACGGAATCCTGATCTGCAAGGAATTCATTAACGACGGCGGCGTGTTCGTCGACAACGGAACCACCATTAAAACTAAACAGTAAATGAGCAC
>JAVBPI010000050.1:0-63365 GCA_031549705.1 Thermoguttaceae bacterium | reverse complement strand
GACAAAATTATCCAATCTCGAACTCCGGAACCGCCTCCGAAGGATAAATCGGTCGGCTTTTTCATTGATCGTTTCGTTCAACGACACAGAAAGCGTTGCGATGCCGGTGAAATTTCCATTGAGCGTGTTGATAAAGTCAATAGTGATCTTGGGAAATTTGAATCATGGTTCGGCAGAGAGCGTTCCATCGAAGAAATCGACATTCGTGTCGTCGAAGGATTTTATAATTGGGTTCTCGATCAGATGGCAATGAGGAAAACCGATCCGAAGGCAGGTTATTCGAGACCCTATCCCAAAGACATTTTGGCGATTTTCAAATCATTCCTGCGTGATCTGGACGAAGACAATTTTATTTCCGCGCCGAGAAAGGTATACAGCAAGACGGCTTTTGTTATCAAAAATTCGAAAACGATCAATGAAACCGTTTCCCTCGATGATATTCGAAAGATATTGGACGGCGAACAGGTTGAAGAACGAACAAAGCTGTTTGTTTTGCTGGCATTGAATTGCGGCATGTATCAAAGCGACATTAGCGATTTACGACAAAATGAAGTCGATTGGATCGAAGGTCGTATTATTCACGCTCGTTCCAAAACAAAGGAAAGTTCGAAGGTTCCCGTTGTCAATTACAAACTTTGGGATCGGACTCTTGCCCTGCTCAAAAAATACAGAGCGCCGAAAAGCGGGGAATTGGTATTTCTAAATCGCTAACAAACCCCGCTTCGAACGATGGAATTTGTCGAAGGCAGCAATCGAGGGACCAAATCAGATTGCGTTTCCGACGCTTGGGTTCGAGCAAGGACAAAACTGAAAATAGAGCAATGTCAGTTCAAGCATTTCAGGAAAACATCTTCGGACTTGATCTACAATCATTCTGAATTTCGCGGACTGGAAGACGTATTCCTTTGTCATGCACCTCGAACTGTTAGCGAAGAATATTACACCAATGCTCGTAAGGGCATTCTCGATCCCGCGATTTTGTGGCTGGGGAAAGAATTGAAAATAGTGGAAGAATGATTTATATTGACAGAAATTTGTATTCAAACGAGTTCGTTCCACAAAGCAGTGTTGATCGTGGAATCCCAGCGCAAAAAGACCGTCACTACATCGACTTCTTTGATCGTCCGCATCCAGCACGACGATCAAGCGGCGTGGGCGCGGCTTGAATTCCTCTATCACCGCCTCGTTTTCTACTGGTGCAAGAAGCAAAAAGTACCTCGCAATGATTGGGAAGACATTACGCAAGCTGTTTTTCAAACAGTTCACCATTACATCGGCGATTTCATCAAACACGATGGCAAGGCGTCTTTTCGTCCGTGGTTGCGAGCAATTACATTGACACGAATTCTCGATTTCCGCAAAGGACTGAAAAACGTTCCTGTTCTTCTCAGTGATACGGCGACGGATTTGATCAAACAATCATTGACGTGCTTTCCGGACGATCCGACGATTGACGACGAAGCCGAAAAGGAAACGCTTATCGGACAAGCAATGGAGATCGTGAAGTCCGAAGTCGCCCCGAAAACGTGGGAAGCCTTTTACCAAACCGCGATTGCCGGAAATGATTCATTTATCGTTTCGAAAATGCTCGGCATGACAGCGGCAAATGTCAGGAAGGCAAAATCGAACGTACTGAAACGGCTCCGCGATGAATTCGAAGGACTCCTTGATTGATAATGAATTGCCCGAACGTCGACAATTTGAAGCGGCTTGCAGTAGGAACGCTTGATTCGGAAAGCGTCGACGCAATCGAACAGCATCTTCTCGATTGCGAATCTTGCCGACAAAACCTTGCTGAGATCGAAAAATCTGCCGACGATCCTGCATTGCTCCGTTTGCGTCGATCCGAAAAACGATCCAAGAATTCCGACTTTTTGTTTTCGAAACAAATTACAATCGAAGGTTTCAGTTTGGGAAATACCATCGGTGAAGGCGGCATGGGAACCGTCTATGAAGCCGTTGACGAATCCAACGGAGAACTTCGAGCGATCAAGGTTCTTCACGCTTCGAAACTGTTCGATCCTATTGCTTTGGCGCGTTTCCGTCGCGAAAAGGAAGCAATCGCCAAACTTTCGCATCCGAACATTGTCAAATCTCTTCCTTCCGACAATTCATCGGTGATCGTCATGGAGCGGCTTCACGGAACCGATCTTTCGAGTTATGTGAAAAAACACGGTCCTCTTGCTGTCGACAAAGCACGCGACATTATTCTCCAAACGGCGACGGGACTGGAATATGCACACAACAACGGCATTGTCCACAGGGACATCAAACCGTCGAATTTGTTCCTGACTGATTCGGGAACTGTCAAAATTTTGGACTTCGGCTTGGCTCGACTTTGGGAATCAGAAATTGACGCAGCGAAAACAAAAACCGACCAGATTATCGGAACACCGGATTTCCTTTCGCCGGAACAGGCAATTGATCCAAAGTCCATTGACCGCCGCAGCGACGTGTATTCGCTTGGTTGCACGCTGTATTACATATTGACTGGTGATTCTCCTTTTTCGGGCAAGAAATATACGACGGTCGGTTCGAAGATCGCTGGTCATTCAAGAGATGTTCCCCCGCAAATCCGCAAACTTCGTGCCGATATTCCCGCCTTTCTTTCCGTCGTCTTGAAAAAGATGTTGGAAAAGGAGCCGCGCCGGCGATTCCAAACCATGCAGGAAGTCGCCGATGCGATGATCGACACAGGAAAAACGAACAACAAGAACAAATTCCTGTTGATTTTCCTCGTAGTCTGCGTTGTCGGCTTGTGGCTTGTCTGGTTCAATTCTAGTCGCGCAAAACCCGTCGACCCAGCATTAGTATCCAACACGATCAACAATGTCGAACCAAACCCAATTGCCGATTTGAATCGAATCTCTTTGCCGGAGACACGGCAAAACCTCGAAACACCTACCGTCAGTGAATCCCGGAAAATCCGTATCAAATACAGCCTTTCCGAAAACGGCAAATCGTCGTTCCGGCTTGAAAAGCAGGATTCGCCGATGGAAACGATGTTTGAAGGCGAACCGATGTTGATTCCGGAATATCCGAAACTCAAAGCAAAACGAGATTCGAAAGGGGTTATTCAACTTTTGTACGATTTCGCCGACTTCGACCGCAACGATCCCTATTGTGGATTCGGCAACGACTCCGGCGGAGGCTGGCGATTGGAACCACCACATTTTGTTCTGGAAAACGGCGTCGGCGGCTGTTTGGTGAATTATTTCGAAGCGTTGCCTTTGACTTGTCAGTACGACATCGACGACTGGACGGGCAACGACCTTTTTCTCACTGTTGAAGAATGTACACGACATCTCGATCCGAATACGTTGCAAGCCGTCAATCAACTCTCGATTGTTGATGCAGCGGATTCCCTCTTTTTCGCTTGGCAACGAAATCGATACGAAAAGAGCGTGAAAGACCTGCTCTTGAATACAAGTAATCGGCGACACTCCATTCCGTTCGAGCAAGATTATTCGCTGGAGACGGGAACGCAATTCAAACATCCAGCGTCGATGTGCTACCTCTGGCAAAAGGTCGGGAACAAACGATCTCCCGGTCAGATCAAAATCCGTCGAATAGAAATCCAAGGAAAGATGATCGAACAAGCCGAAGCATTGCGACGATCTCAACTTCCATCGAAAAGCGATTCAACGGACAGATATTATCGTGTCGAAGGCAAACGGATTCTCGATCCGAACGGCAAGCCGGTTTTCATTCGCGGCGTCAACGTTCATTCGTGGTTGAATTTGACCGCTTCGGACGCCGACGATTTGAAGGACTTGAATGTCAAATACATCACCTATATTCTTGTCTACGACCTGCCGAATGGAATGTATGATCCCAACGCCTTGGAGCCGATGCGTCGATTCGGAAAATCGTTGAAGGAACAGATTGAGCTTTTCACGGATCGGGGAATTGAAGTCATCATTGCCCCGCGAAGTTCCCTGCCGATCAACGGCAAACCGTCGCTTGATTCTCCGTTGACGGACGAATTCATTCTTCTCTGGAAGGATATTATCGAAACGTTCAAGGATAATCACCGTGTGATCGCCTGGAATATCTATCACGAAATCGGCAATTGGATGGGTGATTGGCAATTTGAACGTTGGTACAAAAAAATCGTCCCACTGATCCGTCAAATGGACCCGCACCGTCCGCTCCTCTTGTCGGGAACCCACAACGGCGATTTGTGGCACATGGGCGACTCCATCAAAAGTAACGATAAAAATATCATCTACCAATACATTGCGCACCCGGAGCATGAAGTTCATTCTTCCACAAGTGACTTGATCAAGAAGCTGTCGACAGCGGTGGAAATCCGGAATCGGTTCAATGCTCCGGTCATGTGTCAAAGCTGGGGGATCGTCCATTATTCCACGGACAGCCGTTTGATCAAAAACATGGCAACGGCTTTCGAAACGCTGGAATTGCCGTGGTTCAACGACGCTTGGCGTATGCCGCGTGAGAGAAATGCCAACAATCCGGAGTTTTTCCAACGGACGGCGAGAGAGCGGTATCCGCTCGTTTATGACATCATCAATTTTCCGGAGAAAGACAGGAACTACAAATTGGAATGATGGAATTCTCCGGGTGTCTTGTAATTTACTAACCCATTTTTTAGAATGTAAATGACAATTTGAAATAGTTTTTTGGTTTCGCCTGTACAAACCTACCACCTTGGGGACAGCCCCATGTACACCACTGCGAAACCGGACGAAGAAGGTGCGCCTACAATTAAATGGGGCGTCGGTCCGGTCGAGTGGTGTAGTCTGTGGTAGGACTTGTACATCGATTCGGTTTCCGACGCCCTTTTTTTATGCGCTTGCTACTTTTTTCGACTTTCTGACAAACATTTTCCGGTGAATTGTCCAATCTTCTCGAAAATTTTTTATTCCTTGATGTAAAAGGACTTGCGACTCGTCTTTTCAAAATCCACTGATAGACGATTCACACCTCCCCTTTATGTTCTAGTAGAGGAGAGGAAATATTTCACTTGGACGAAATGTCGGCGAGTTTGAATGCTTTTCCAACTCTCGAAACCAAAAGAAGTGAGCAAAGAAATTGTTCGTTTTGTGAATAGGGTGCGAATTGGAACTATCCTCACTAATCGTTAATTTTTCAACATCTGAAAGGAAAAAGAAACATGTTTTGTACAAACTGTGGAAAAGAAGTTGCCGAAAATGCAATCGCTTGCCTGTCCTGCGGTGCGAGACCACAAGGACATAAGAAATTTTGCGGTAACTGTGGCAGTCCCGTAACATTGGAGCAAGTGATTTGCACCAAGTGTGGTGTTGGATTCGGAGGCTTGGCGATTCCCAAACCACAACCGAAAAACAGCCAAAATTCCGACGGTAAGAGTCGCAATACCGCTGCAATCCTCGCTTTTTTACTTGGAGGTTTGGGAGTTCAACGTTTTTACATCGGAACCTGGGGGTGGGGAATTATCTCCATTGTTTCAAGTTTTGTTTGTTTGGGAGGCGTGTTCATCGGAATCATCGACGGAATTCGATTTCTACAAATGAGTGATGAAACATTTGCAACCAGATATGAAAACCCGTCCCCATTTACCTGGTAAAACAACGTCTTTTCCACGCTTTCTGTCGTGGGTAACGGAATTTTTTCACCATAGAAAGAAAAACGCTACGGATCGTGAAAATGAAATTTTTATGTGTCGCTATTGTCGCGATTTATCTTGCAGTTTTCAGTCTCATTTCGGTCCCGTGTCCGTTTTTTTCTTTGACGGGTTATCTGTGTCCTGGATGTGGTTCGACAAGGGGGATGAGTCGGTTGTTGTCCGGGGACGTGGAAGGATGCTTTCGTTATAACCCGTTATTCCCCCTTTTTCCCTTTGTGATGATCGTGACCGCTTTGTTCAACGCTCAATTAACGTCCCGGCAACGAATCGTGAAAATTTGTTGGATGGCAATTGTTGTGTTATTGTTGCTGTTTTCAATCTTCCGCAACATTCCGTCCTCCGTATTCGACATTCTTCGACCGCCGATCCTTTGATTATGACGAAAAGCCTACTATACAAGGAATCAAACATGAAATACTTGAAAACAAGTCTGATTTGCCTTTGGGTCATTTTAGGAACTTTCCTTTTTGCTGAAGATGATGCTCCCGGTATTGCGAGGGTGATCGTCGAAGGCGCCGGAACGACCGAAAAGGAAGCTCTCGGCGACGCGTTCAAAAACGCGATCCAACAGGTCGTCGGTCATGCGATTGATGCGGAAACGCAGATGAAAAACGACGAAATCATCAAAGATGAAATATTGACTTACAGTGACGGCTTCATCCAGTCGCACAAAGTTCTTTCGACGAAAAAGGATGGGGGATTGGTACGAACGAAAATTCAAGCGGAGGTCAAGCGACGAAGCGTGATCCAAAAGCTGGAATCGGCAAAAGTGATTACGCAAAAAGCGGACGGTGGCAGTTTGTTCGGCGAAATAGTAACACAGGTGGAAGGGAGTCAAGACGCCAAAAAATTGCTGAATAAAGCGATCAAAGGATTCCCCCTGAATTGTCTTACAGCGGAGATCGTCGAGCAGAACGGCAAGCCGTTTTCATTGGCGGGGACAACCAGTAAGAATAAAAACGAGATTGGTATCATCGTTCGTGTCAAATCGGATGCAAAAGCATACGATGCGTTTGCCAAACGCCTTTGCAACACGCTGGATACGATAAAACTCCAGTCCCGCGAGGATACATTCAAGGCGAAACCGGTCACAAGAGAATATCGTCCAAACCTGACAGACGCCGAATACTGCTCCAACGCCCCGGATTTGAAACCGCTCTACCTGATGAAAGCCTATGAAGTTTTCGGACGTTGTAGAGATCAAGGATGGGGGGCAGGAAAAACCGTCGTCATGGTGAATACGCAACGCTCTTCGAAACTGGACAATACCGAATGGAAGTCCTTCTCCATTGATCCGGAGATCGTATCCGGGCTGGGAATTCTTTTCAACAGTACCATCGGTGTCAAATTGGAACTCCTTGACAAAAACGGCGATGCGGTCATGACGGACAGATTCGCCTGTATCGTGGGGCGTGGAAATTCCCGACCATTCAGCTTGATCGACTGTGCCGGAGTATCGCGTTCACAAATTGGACGGTGGGAAATCGGCTCTATTTCCACTCGTTATCTTGAGCAATGGTGTCAGTGGAGGAGTGGAATAAGCACAAGCGATTACAAAGACCGGCACGGCTACGTTATTGCTCCGTTTTTTGTTCGTGAAGATTGCCCGGATTTTTTTGTCATTCCGTATTTCGACGCGAAAAGAGAATTGACGTTGACCTTGGACGAAATCAAAAATGTTTCCGATATGAAAGTCAGCTTGTATTTCAATGACGAACTTCCTCCCGATGATCCGGACCGCTGGATGATCGACAATAAACTCGGTCAATAGGAGCCAAAATGAAAACCCGATTGTATTTTTCGTTGTTTCTATTGATTGGAATAGTGGTCGAGTGGCTCGCAACAGGAGCGGAATCGGTGGGGCAGGAAGCGGCTATTGCGGTCATCAAAGAATCGGAAGAGATTACCGAAAATCTTAAAATGCCGATGATGACAGTCATTCGTCAGAACCCGGATGTTTCACGGTGGAACGGACTGTTCGAAAAACACGTTTTTTCCATCGTTGCTCTTCCAATCAAAAACGATCCGAGGAGCATCCGAACACGTCCCGCAAGAGTTTCGCAAGCCGGTATGCTTGCCGCCCATGAAATTATGGTTAGCAAAGCTCTCATCGACTATTATGCAAAACACCATTTGCATGACGTTATGATATTGCGAAAAACAATCGGAAGCATCCAACTGGAAAAGAAAAATGGATCAAATACCCTGTTCGAAAGTCATTTTGTTGTTGAAAAGGATGATTGTATCGTCGCCGTCCGCATCGCGGAACGAGATAAAATCATTTCGCATCTGGAAAAACCGAACTCCATCGAATCAATCCGTGCGAATTATGTAAAAATCATGCAGGATCGTGCCGTTGATTTGACGCAACGGAAACAATGGAAGGAAGCCCTTGAATATTGGGAACAATTGCGTGAACTGGAATCATTGTCTCCGAAACTCTATACCGAATCGGCTCTTTGTTATCTGGAACTCAATCAAAGCGACAACGCCTTGGCGTTGCTCAAGGAAGGAATAAATCGTTATGAAAAAACGAGTGATTCGTCGTTTTTCGAAACGATGGGCGATCTTTTACTTCGCATCAAAACGCCGGAAGCGGAAGAAATCGCCAAACAGGCTTATGAAAAGGCGATGGAATTATTTCAAGAATCCCAACCCGTCAATGAATCAATCTTTCCGTAACACTACTTTATCAAAAAGGAAAATCATGAAAATGAAATGTCAATGTACCGTATTGGCAATGGTGCTGAGTCTGCTCTGTGCCGGGTTTGTCTGGGGGCAAGGTTCATCGTCGACCGGTTTCGATGATATTCTCCCCGTTGTTTCCGGTGGGGAGTCCAAAGTTCAAAAACCCTCTGTCGTCAAGGTCGATACGAAAAAAGAAATCGTGGAGGCGGCAACGATGCAGGATGCAACCAACGCCGCCGTCGACCACAACATCAATCAGATCAAAACCAAACGAATGGAAATGGGGTGCATGGAGATCAAGGTTGGAAGCGGTATCGGTTTTGTTGCAACCGGTCTGGGAACTTACCGACCTGCCCCGAATCCGACAGCGGCTCGTTTGTCGAAACGACATGCCTACGTCGCCGCTTTCCTTATGGCGAAAAAATGTCTAGCTGAAAAATTGAACGGATTGAACACGGACGGTCAAAACAGAATACTTGTTGCGCTCCATAATGCCAATACCCTTGAGAAAGAACTGAGTAATATGGAAACTCAAGGAGAAGAACTGATCAAGCAATCGGCGGCGATGCTCTTGAAAGGATTTGTGATTTACGAAGTAGAAGATCGTACCGATGAGAATAGCGTCTATGTTTCCATTGTGACGACCCCTAAAACCCGTGGCGAACTGGCGCGTCCCACCTCCAATTCCATAGCCGCCGATTCGCTTCGTGAAGGTTTGAAGCAGGTCGTCGATGAAATTCGAACCGGGATTGTTCCCCCCGTCGGTGGGAAAGTCGTTATCGTTCCGGCAACGGGCGAAATGGCTCTGGTGGGATTCGGCAGCGCCGTTGTCAGTTCCAGCGAGAACCCGGCAAATCAAGCCAAGTTGAAATTGTCGGCACAGAAAATTGCCGATATGAGAGCCGCCGACTCGTTATGCGGTTTGATGATCGGTGATGAAACGGCATGGGAAGGGCAATTCAATGACAAATATTCCGATGTTTCCAAACAGTTCCCGGAAGTCGCCCAAGGCGATCCGATTGACAATGGAAGCGGTCAATCTCAGTTGAACGGTATTCGTGAAGAATTTGTGAACACCATGAAAACGACGGATTTATACTCAAGTGCCCGAAAAGGGGTTCTTCCTCCGGGATTGAATCGAAAAATATGGTTCGATGATGAGGGGGCGTGGGCGTATGCGATGTGTATTTACATGCCCTCCGCGACGACTTCAGCAACAAAAGCCGCTCAAAGCATGGGCAAAGCCCAACTTCTTCAAAATAATTCGAATGCATCTTCCGGTAAAACGAGTTCCGATCATTCAGGAAGCGAAACAAGAACTAAAGCCAATGCCGTTATCAAGCAGGGACCGACGGGACAGGTTTCGAATGATGACGACCTATGATCGAATAGATTGCAATGTTTCGTATTAATCTCTATCCGACCCAAGGGAGGCGACTTTGGATTTCCGAAGACGCTTCTCCTACGGTAAGAAACTTGTCCGGCGTCTGGTGCATCGGCGCCGGCTCGTTTCGGATTCCGGAAAAAATCATTCCCCTTGAGGGACATTCGGATTGGGCGCTGGCGTCTTCGGCTCTGGAAAACACGGCGTATCTCGGTTTTGAAAACGGACGACACTATTTCACAAAAGGAATCGGCTCGATCTTCAGCACCGGCTGGACGCCGGGTGATCCCGTTCTCAACCGGGGATTGGCGATCAAATATCGTGACGGTTCCAGAGAACTCGCCCAACAAGGTTTTTCAATCATTTGTCCGGAAGCAATCATACTCCATCGATTGATTCCGGACGTTTCGAATCAACCGCCGCACCCATCATCAACAGCGGGACAATCGCCCTGGATGTTCGTTTATTCGACTTCATGCCGTTGGCGGCTCTCTGATCTTTGTTTTTTGAAGGAGGTCCAACGACAAACGGTTTTTGGTTTCTCCAGTGAATATCATGCTTGGTTGAAACGGTTTTTACAGAATCTTGCGGAAAATTTGAATCGAATTGTCGAGAGCAAAACAATCGGCTTCGAATTGTCGATGCAGAGCGTTTTTGTCGACGGAACACTGGATGTTTCCGTGACGGACCAAAAAACGGTGACGTTGCTTGAAATCGGCTGGACTTTGGCAGAAATGCTCCGTTTACCCGTTCCTGCCAACGAAATTCGACGTTGGATAAATCATTGAAATTCGAATAGGGCGTGTGTGGGAGCGAAATAGTGCCTTTTTCATTGTGGGGGGTGACAATGTTTTATTGTCAGGAATACAGAACATGTTCGAACGCAACATCCATTTCAGCAAAAGGAGTTCAACATGTTCACCAACCCGATAGACAATGGAATGGAAACAGTTGGAGATGGGAAAAATTGAATCGTGGTGTGACCGCGACGATTGAAAATATAAATGATTCGTTGAAAATTTATTGCTCTGAAAGCACCGAACTATGGTCTCCTGCGATTTGTTACGGCATATTTAGTTTGCGAAAAGGAAAACGGTATTGCCTCAACATCGAGGTAAAAAGTGAAGGGACATTACTTACCGACAGAGATCAAGGTCCCCGTTTGCAACCTAAAATCGATACGACTGAGTCAAATGGAAAGAAAACGCTTTGGTTCTATGAGTGTATGATGAGATTGGATACCGAAGGAAAAATTTCAGATTCTGGATACAAAATCTATGAAATGAAATTCGTTTCGCAGCACGATTCAGACAATGTGAAATTGTCAATCTTCCGATTTGTGCCCGGCTTTACCTATGAAATTCGAAATGTTTCTTTGAGAGAAGTCCTTCAATAACCCAAGATACGACCCACGCACCTATCATATTGTAAACGATCATGTCTCGACAATGGTTTTACATGCAGAACGGACAACAGCAAGGTCCGGTCTCCTCCGAACAATTGAAAGAACTTGCCGATAAGGGGCGTATCACTCCTGTCAATCTCGTTTGGACGGAAGGGGCGTCCAATTGGAAACCGGCTTCCAGCGTGCGCGGGCTTTTTTCCAACACACAGAAAAGCAAACAAGTTCAGCCCCCGCCTCCACCCCCTCCTTTTTCACCGACGACATCGCCTGTTATACCACCACCGATCATTCAATCTTCGCCGCCACCATTTGCAATCTCCGTTGAGCGACCTTCAGTCAAGGTAAGAACCTCACCGAAAAAAAAACGGAGTTTGATACCACATGTTTTACTTGTATTGTTCGGAGTCCCGTTCGGTATGCTTCTCATCGGGATTATGTTCAACGACGGAAATTATGACAATGATTCACACAATGTTCCGGTTGCATCTCCCAATTCGATAATATTTCCAAACGTGTCGCAAAATTCCGCGACTGAAACCATACCGACAAAAGCAAGCGTCGCAAACACGACAAAATCAGACGATTCTATCCATAGTTTACCATCCAAGACTGTCAAACCAACATCATTTCCTTTGGAGACATCTGTTGCTATAACAGAAGAGAGTACCGATAATTATTTCCACAGAATATCGTACATTTCGCGGCTCCCTTCTGTGGGTACTTTTGCAAAATTTGCCAAGATACTCCCGGATAACAAGACCGTCGTTATCAAAGGAGATGACAAAACGCTTGTTTGTGATGCAGAAAGAAATGCCGCATTGAAAAATTACGACAATTGCGTTGGCATGTCCGATGATGCACAGTATTTAATTTTGACGAATCCAAACGGGTCAACCGATATTGTCGAAACAATAACCGGAAAAATCCGGCATCGCGCAATTATCGACAGTGAAAAGCTCCGTTTCGACAACATGAGACAAGCAATCATCTCCAATGATGGGAGCGTTCTTTACATTCCGAAAAGTTCAGGGGTGATCCTGTTTCTCGCTTCTGCAAATCGCGTATTTGAAATAAACGATGTTGATCTATTTGCCTTGTCTGCAAACGAAAACATCGCGGCATTCAAGAAGGGTGAGCAAATTGGAATCTATTCGTGTTCCAAGTCCCTCGATTCTTTGATGCGTTTTCCATTGAATGGATTCAAAAAAGTGCTTAAAATACAGTTTTCCCCCGATGGAGGCAGACTAGCCGTGCTGGGGCAAGTCGACGCGTCTCCGGATGCTGCGAATCCCTTCACTTCCGACGAAAAGGATGTTTTGAAAATTTGGGATACAAAAAAACGCGATTTCATACAATTTTCGGAAACGTTCAACAGGGGAGATCTCCAGTTTTCGCCAAACGGCAAAATGCTTGCTGTCATGGGAGAGTACAAATCTTTTCTATGGAATGTGGATTTGCAAAAAACAGTACTCACCTTTGCCGATCAGCGAGGAAGGACACCAGCCATCGCTTTCTCACCTGATAGCTCAAAAATCGCTCTCAATACTCGCAAAGGTTTTGAAATATGGGACATTGGCTCAAAAAAAATTCTCAAAGAAATAGTACCGACCAACATGCAACCGAATGCTCTGTCTTATTCTCAAGATGGAAACTTCCTACTATTGACGAGAAGTAGTGGTAGTGAACTTTGGGACCTTCTTGCATTGGACAGAGAGGAGCGTCGCTTGGCAAGAATCGAAGCTGCTAGAGAACATGAGCTGAATTCAAGGAAAGACGACACGAATTATATGAAAGTCATTTCTGCTTCAGCGTTGTCAAAAAATGATCTGCAGAAAGCAAACGAACTGGATTACGCCGTAGTGTGTGGGAACGCTGTTGAAGTGGAAAGAGTATTAAAGAAAGGCGTCCATGTTAATTCGATGAGATTTCTGTCAAACGCCGCGATGAATGGCAAGATAGACACAGTACGCCTTTTATTGAAATACGGTGCTGATCCGAATTGTATTGTTTCAGATTCTGGAGGGACAGTTTTACACATGCTTACCACTGAACAGTATTACAACGATGAAATTTTCAACCTTCTTCTTGTATATCGAGCAAATATCAATGCAAAAGATAGGATAGGACAGACTCCGCTCGATTATACATCTGATCCGCTTATTAGAAAATATCTTATCAGCAAAGGCGCAAAGTCA
Organism: Thermoguttaceae bacterium; assembly: GCA_031549705.1. Classification (GTDB taxonomy): domain Bacteria; phylum Planctomycetota; class Planctomycetia; order Pirellulales; family Thermoguttaceae; genus WRKP01. The sequence goes on along the minus strand of JAVBPI010000050.1, from coordinate 50,064 downwards.
GGAAGACGATAAATTCGTTGGATTTCATACCGAAGCCACGACTTCAACGGGTTGCCGTGCTCGCCGTGACCGAGGGATCGACCGTTTTCCATTTCAAAATCAAGCGACATGCCAACAAGCCGTGCAGCCTCGGAACCGTCATCTCCGGGATCGTTTTTTTTGAGATCGCGTTTCCTGACTCAGGCACCAACTCGTCACCAGCGACATCGTCACATGATGATGCCATCGGCCTGATTTTCCCGGCTTGAAAGCGGGTGATTGGGGAAAAGGGCGGAATATTGGCGGGCGCCGTTTCGGTCACCCCCAGTTACTGTACAAGTTGTCCAGAGGCATTCGTATTGCGTTCATTCCGCTCTTCAACACGCCGATCAGGTTCTCCTGATCGCACCGGTCGTTCGCGTCGAACACGACCTCCGGAGCCGTTCGCGTCTTATCGTTCGTCAAATAAAAGAAGTAACGAATTTCCGGAAACAACCGTTTTTGTCCCTTCTTCACGGTGATCGTCTTGCGGAGAATGATCAGTCGATACGCTCTTTTGCACTTTCCCGGACGATATTCCACCTCGGCGGCGTCCTCGTGTTCCAAAATCAAGTTGCGGAATTCACGCTCGATAGGGCAGGTGATGCTTCAGGACGGGAACGGAAATGAGGGCGTTGTACAGGCCGCTGCGGAGGGCGATTTGATGAATCAAGGCCAAGCCGCCGTGGGCAACGGCATGGGGTTTCTCGGCGATTTCGTAACGGACGGGAGACTGCGTCAGTTGCGGCGATCCGAAAACCGCTTGGGTTCGATCCGTGCGAAATTCGACTTCCTACTTGCGTTTTCGATGATTTCGTGTGTTTTTGTGTTCATCTGAAATCCTTTCCTTGGTTGGGTTTGGCAACAACATTTTCAGCAATTGGTGCTGGAAAACAAGGAGGATTTCAGATTTTTTCGTTTAAAGCCTCTCCGGCTTCGCTTGGTTAAGGGCTAGGCATCTCCCGAGGGAGAGGGGAGGTGAAAACACCGTTCACACAACTTCAAACTCGCCCCCGTTGCACAAACGCTCCCCGGACGCCTGGACGTCGGGCTCTCAAAACAATCCGACGATTCGACCGTGTTCATCGACGTCGATCCGTTCCGCGGCGGGAACCTTGGGGAGCCCCGGCATTGTCATGATTTCGCCGGTCAGCACGACGACGAAACCGGCACCGGCGGAAACTTTGACGTCGCGGATCGGGATGGCAAAGCCGGTCGGGACATTCCGTAACGCGGGATCCGTCGAAAACGAATACTGCGTTTTCGCAACACAAATCGGAAACCGGCTGAATCCGAGCCGATCGATGTGCTCGAATTTTTCCCGGATTTTCGAATCGGCGTGAATTCCATCGGCGCCGTAAATTTTCCGGGCGATCGTGTCGACTTTTTCGAGGAGCGGCATTTCGTCCGGATAAAGCAACTGGAACCGTTCGCCGTCGTTCTCGGCCGCCTCGACGACAAGGCGGGCAAGTTCTTCCGCTCCTTCGCCGCCGCGAGCCCAGTGCTCCGCTTTCGTCGCCTTGACCCCCAATTTCGCACACTGATCGACGACAAGACGAATTTCCTCGTCGGTGTCGGTCGGGAACATGTTGACGGCGACCACGACGGGGAGCCCGAACAGTTGCATGTTTTCGATGTGTCTGCGAAGATTCGCGAACCCCGCTTCCACCGCCGCAAGGTTCGGATGTTTCAACTCCTTCAGATCGACGCCGCCGTGGAATTTCAAGGCCCGAATCGTTGCGACGACGACGGCGGCGTTCGGCTTCAGGCCGGCCTGGCGGCATTTTATGTCCAAAAATTTCTCCGCCCCGAGATCCGCCCCGAAACCGGCTTCCGTCACGGTGTATTCCGAGAGCTTCATCGACAGTTTCGTCGCAAGAACCGAATTGCAGCCGTGGGCGATATTCGCAAACGGCCCGCCGTGAACGAACGCCGGATTCCCTTCGAGTGTTTGCACGAGATTCGGTTTCAGGGCGTTTTTCAGCAGCGCGGCCATCGCACCGTGACAGCGGAGATCCCCGGCCGTCACCGGTGTTCCTTCGGAGGTGAATCCGACGATCATTTTCGAAAGACGTTCTTTCAGTTCGAAAATCGAGTTGCTCAAGCAGAGCACCGCCATGATTTCGGAAGCGACCGTAATGTCGAAGCCGGATTCTCGCGGCACGCCGTTCGCCGAACCGCCGAGCCCGGAAACGATTTTTCGTAACGTCCTGTCGTTCAGGTCGATCGCGCGGTTCCAGGTGATGCGGCGGGTGTCCAGGCGGAAAGCGTTACCGAAATGGAGGTGGTTGTCGATCATCGCGGCAAGGAGGTTGTTCGCCGCCGAGATCGCATGCAAATCCCCCGTGAAATGGAGGTTGATCTCCTCGGCGGGGACGATTTGCGCGTGTCCGCCGCCGGTCGCGCCCCCTTTCATGCCGAAGCAGGGACCGAGCGACGGTTCACGCAGACATGCCGTCGCCTGTTTGCCGATCCGGTTCAACCCGTCGACCAATCCGATGCTCGTCGTCGTTTTTCCTTCTCCCGCCGGCGTCGGACTTATTGCCGTAACGAGAATGAGTTTGCCGTTCGAACGGTCCGCGAATCCGTGGAGGACGTCGAGCGGAATCTTGGCCTTGTCCCGCCCGAAACACTCGAGCTGGGCGGCGGAAATGCCACGTTTTTCCGCCACCTGTTCGATTGGGAGCGTTGGGGTGCTATTGGCGATATCGAAGTCCGAAAGAGGAGTCGCTGACATGATCGTCGAAATGAGGGAAAAGCCGTTGTATGTTGTGTTTCAGGGATGCATTGCCTCCGCGCAATCCGCTGAATATATCAATAGTTCCCGCAATGATCAATTGACTCCGGCGATAATATTTTCAAGGGCGACCTCGTTGCGCCGTCCAGATTTCCGCCTGCGCGGCGATGACGAATATTGGCCGTTTCAAACCGCCGTTTTGACGACGAAAAAGGGGGGCCGGAAAAAGTCACCGGGAAAACTAGCGGCGGCAATGGTTGACGGAATAAATCGAGGTTGTAGACTACAGTATTGATTCCGCCGATCACGATCAACTTTCGGTTCTCCCCAATGTCCGATTTTAACGAATACCACCGAAACGGTCTCTATTTCGCTTATCCGTCCAACTGGGGGCTTGAGGAAGACGGTATGGAAACCGTCGAGGGATCGGTTCAGTTGAGCAATAACGACGATGCGTTTTGGATTTTGCGTAAATACCCGCTCGGAACCGATACCGAAGCGATTATCACGTCCGTGGTCGAATCCATGCAAGCCGATTACGAAGACATGGAGATCGAAAGGGTCGAAAAAACGCTGTTCGACACCCGGCTCGTCGGGAACGAAATGAATTTTTTCTACCTCGATCTGATGAACACCGCGACGATTCTCTGTTTCAACAGCAAGACGGCGACCTATGCCGTTTTCTGGCAGACCGGCAACCAACTGATCGTCCAGGCGGAAGAGTCCGTTCCGGTTGACAAGGTCTTCGAGGCGATCACTTATTCGCTGCTCCGAGGGAAATAGCATCACCCCTCGCTGACGTTTGGGGCTTGTATGGAGATTCCCATGCAAACAACTTGTGCCGACGAACTTCGCCGATTCGGTCCTGACAATCAGGCGGCTCCCCTGAGTCTTGCCGAGGCGTTCGCCTATTGCCGTCGGCTTGCGGAATCCCATTACGAAAATTTCACGGTTGCGAGTTTCCTGTTGCCGAAACAGCTTCGGGCGCCGTTTCACGTCGTTTATTCCTATTGCCGTTGGTCGGACGATCTCGGCGATGAAATCGGCGGCGACGAGGAATCACGTCGGCAATCGCTTCGGCTCCTTGATTGGTGGGAGCGCGGCCTCGACGATTGCTTTGCCGGAAATCCTCCGAACCATCCGGTTTACGTCGCCCTGCTAAAAATCGCCGGTGATTTCCGATTGCAAAAACAACCGTTCGCCGATCTTCTCGTCGCTTTTCGACTCGACCAAAAAAAACAGCGTTACGAAACTTTTGACGAACTGCTCGAATACTGCCGCTTTTCGGCCGATCCGGTCGGGCGGATCGTGTTGCAACTCGCTTACGGCGCCGTTGCGAAAAACGGCCCCGACGCCGAACAACTTGCGTGGTCCGACTCGATTTGCACGGGGCTCCAGCTTGCCAACCATTGGCAGGATGTCGCACGGGATTTCAAGCTCGGACGCTGTTATATACCCCGTTCGGTCGCCGATCGATTCGGCGTCGATCGGGAAAACATGCTTGAAAACGACGATTTTCGCCGGATGATACGATTTCTCGTCGACGATGCCCGCAACCGACTCCTCGCCGGAACGCCGTTGATCGACTCCGCGCCGAAATTGATCCGTACCGATTTGAAACTCTTTCAGCGCGGCGGCCTTGCCGTTCTCGACGCCATCGAAAAAATCGGGTACAATGTCTTGCGAACCCGTCCCGTCGTTTCCCGCTGGGCCAAGCTGCGGTTGGTGTTCGCTTCGTTTTTTGGCTGAGAAACGCGATGCGCGGCTAAAACGCAAGCGATTTGCCGGCCGGGAGCAAAACCCGTTTTTTCGTTGCGCTGCGATGAACGCTGAACATCTTGTTGAACTGCTCGCTCAAAAGAATCTCGTTTCGGAGGACCTCGTCGCCGGACTCCGTCAACGTATTGTCGACTCGCCGCAGCCGATTCCCGCGGAGGCGTTCGCCGAACGGCTCGTCCAACACGGCGTGCTCACCCCCTCGTTGGCCGACGCGCTCTTGCGGCAACTTCGCCGTCCGGACAACAAACCGATCCCTTCCGCTCCGACGCTCCCGCCGGCGCCCGCTTCCCCATCGAATTCTCCAACGCCGTCGCTCCCTTTTCTCCCGTTGACTGAATCGGAATCCGTTCGTCCTCAACCGACGCCGTTGCCGAATCCTGTTGCTCCTCTCCCGCCCCAGCGATCGGCTCAGACCCCCGCCGTCGATAACAAAAAAGCGGAACCGCAACCCATCGCAACGAAAGTGGAACCGTCCGTGGTCAAACCACCGAAACCGGAGCACAATCCGTTTTTCGGTCCCAAGGATCGATTCGCGCAAAAGAAAATCGCCCAAAATCCTTGGGATTCGAAGCTCGTTCTCTTCGGCGGCAGCGGGTTGTTCGTCCTTTTTCTGCTCGGCTTTTTCTTCGCCGGTTCATTATTCCAGCGGAGCGCCGACGTGATGTTCTCAAACGCCGAAAAGGCTTACGACAACGGTTCGTATCCGCAAGCGATTGTCGAGTACACCGATTTTTTGACGTCGTTTCCGAATCACTCCAACGCCTCCACGGCAAAAATCAGGCGGGCGCTCGCCCGGATTCGATTGAACGTCGACGCCAAGTCGGACTGGTCGAAAACCTTGGATACCGCGAGGACGGAACTTGCGGCGATCGACAACGAACCGGATTTCTACGAAGAGACGAAATCGGAGTTGGCGATTCTTCTTCCGAAAGCCGCCGTTGCGCTCGGCAACGCCGCTTCGGAAAAGTCGTCGTCGCTCCTTGCCGACCACGCCGAGGCGACCTTGGTGTTGATCGACAAATACTTGCCTAAATCGTTGCAACCGATCGACCAACTCAACGAAGTTCGGGCGAAAATCGAACGAATTCGCCGAGGACTCATCATGCAGGACAAGCTCGCCGATCTGGAGAAAAAGCTCGAACCGACGCTCAAAACGGGGGCGTCGACAATTCAGGCGTTCGCCGATTGCGAGTCCCAGCTCGACGCCTTTGTCAAGGAATTTCCGGAAGCCCAGACCGATTCCAAGTTCGTCGGAATCCTTCAGTCCGTTTCGAAAAACGCCTTTTTAGCCGTTGAACCGATTCCGCAAGGGGATCCGAAACTGGGGAGCGCGACCCATGAGGAAGAGCCGGAACAGACGGCGACGAAAGCGTCGCTCCTCGTTTCGTTGACCGATCGGAATTACCAAAAGGACGCTCCCAACGTCGGCGAACAGAGCGTGTTGGCGTTCGCCGAAGGAACGGTCTTTGCGCTCCGGGCTGCGGACGGAACGGTGCGCTGGAGAAAAACAATTGAATCGGCGAACCGTCCCGACATCGGAAGCGAGCTTTCGTTCCAAGCGGTCCCGCCGACAAGAGAACTTTTGAGTTCGTCGGTTTTGTTGATCGATTCCCGGCTTTGGACCCTCAAGTTGCTCGACGCGGAATCGGGAAAAACGGTTTGGAACTACCGTGTCGGCGTTCCGTTCCGGCTTTCGAACATCGTTGCCGGCGCCGAGCATGCAACCGCTGCGCTGGCGACGGAAACCGGAGAGATTCGGATCCTCGCGTTCGGAAAAGACGTTTCCGTCCAAGGTTTTCAACTGCCGCAACCGGTCGATTCGCAGCCGATGATCGACACGGAGGCGAACGTCGTTTACCAATTCGCGGACCGCAACACGCTTTATGTTCTTTCGCTGACCGATCCGACAAAGAATCGATCGATTTACACGGCCCACCGTCGCGGCGAAATTCGAACGGTTCCCATTCTTTTCGGTACGAATCTGTTAACCGTGATGAACAATTCCGGAGCGATGGATTCGCGGAACTGTACGCTGAAAATTTGGGACACCACGAAAAATTTCGCTCCGTTGTCGAGCATTCCGATTCGGGGGTTGGTCGACTCGCCGCCGCAAATCGACGGTTCGTTTGCCGCCTTGACTTCCGACTTGGGAGAAACATTCCTGTTCGAGTTGGTCGACGGCAAAATCACAAAAATCGCGGAAGGTTCTCTCGGCGGCGAAACGGCGAGCCGTGGAACCGTCCGATATGTTGCCTTGATCGGAAAAACCGTCTGGACCGCCGATTGGCAGTTGATGCGGTTCGAAACGCAGCTCGCCCAGTCCCGGCTCCTGCCGAAGGATTCGGTCAAGCAGAATATTACAACGCTTGCACCGCTTCGGCGACTTGGTCGAACACTGTATCATGTTTATCGGAATCCGGTCGTCGGCGGCGTGTTTGTTGAAGCGGTATCGGCGGAAAATGCCTCTGTGCTCTGGGAAACGGAAGTTTCGGAACGGATCGTTTTGGAGCCGACGATCGTAGACGGCGTTGCGACCGCTTGCACATCCAGCGGTAAGGCGTATCGCCTGAAACTCGACGAGCTGAAGGGACAATTTGTAGAACCGTCTCCGACGCGGCTTCCCAGAGGAACCCTCAACGCCCCGCTGGCCGAGATCCTGCCGTTGCGGGATGGATTCCAAGCTTGGATCGCTGAAACGACTTCTTTGCCGGAAATCACCGCTCCTCTGGTCCGACCGGAAGTGGTTGTTCCCGGGAATGGAGTCAAAAATCTCCCTCAAACATCATCGTCGGACTCCATCAAACAGCGAACCATCATGGTTTACGACCCGACGGCGACGGACAAAACGCGTTTTCGGACGTTGTTGTTGCCGAAACTTCCGGCGTCGCAACCGATCGCCTTGGACGGCGAGATGCTCGTTCCCTTGAGCGACGGACAGATTGCTCTGTACAATCCGAAGACGCTCACCCCGTCGGCGTTGCCTTTCGTTGCCAGTATGGCGATGGGGCGTCAACCGATTTGGGTGCGGCCGGTTGCACTGGCGAATTCCAAGGAATTCGTCATCGCGGACAATCGACCTGACGAGGCGGGGAAGGTTCTCTTCTACCGAATCGCGCTGGCGGCTGACGGCGAGAAAAAACTTACGGAAAAGAAGAAGATTCTCCTCGATCGTCCGCTCCGTTCTCCGATGGCGACTGCGAAAATTGAAGGCAAAGAGTTCGCGGTCCTGATCGACGACAAAAACACGCTTCAACTCATCAACGTCGAGGAGATGAAGCTCGGCGTTTCGGAAAACCTGCCGGGCCCCTGTCTCTGGGGACCGTTTTCGTTGGGCGACTCCTTTGTTTTGGCGACGCCGAATCAGCTCTGCTTCGTCGGTCCGGAGGGAAAGCGATTCGAAATTCCGGCGCCCCAACCGATCGGAAAGCCGTTGCTCGACGGTGACAACGTCTATTTCAACTCTTCGGACGGCAAGTTTTGGAGCGTCAACGTCAAGTCGGGAAAAACGGAGCAGTCGTTCGAAACCGGAGTTCGGGCATCGGTTGGCATTGTTCGGGACGGGAAGAATTTCTTTTGTTCCGGAAGAGACGGGGCGATCTTTCGGGTGACGCCGCAAGAATAGCATGATTTAAGTCTGCCCGTTTTGCCGGATCGCCGAAGACGCCCACGCCGGTCTTGAGTAAATCGTGGAAAAAACCGATTCTTTCCGTGATTTATCTGCGGCGGGTCTTGCCGATTGCTTGAAATCGGTCTAAGATATGCCCCAATTAGACTTAAGATAGAATTATTTTCGTTCGCGCGGGCGCATCGTCCGCCGACAAACACTACATACTGAATTATCTATGTTCGTTTTTTTCGCCAATTTTTCGGCGCTCTTTGCCGATGCGGCTCCCCCGGCGGTGCCGGCTGCGGGACAACCGCAAGGGGATCCATGGATGTCGCTGCTCTTCATGGCGCCGGTCATTCTGATTTTTTTCTGGTTCTTTTTGCTCCGACCGCAACAGAAACAGGAAGAAAAGCAACGACGGATGATCGACTCCCTCGAAAAAAACGACCGTGTTTTGACGGTCGGCGGAATAATCGGATTGATCCATCTGGTCGACAAAGAAACGAACGAAGTCGTTCTCAAGGTCGACGACGGCAATGGAACCAAAATCCGGTTCGTCGTTCAGGCAATCGCTCAGGTTTTTCCCAAAGATAAAGATAAAGATAAAGAAAAAAGCTCGTAATCGGTTGCACTCCGTTTGCGTTTTGCCGCGCAGGACGCCAGAGGCAATCGTTTTCATCATCCACGAATTTCGAACCACGCTCGACAATCAGGACTTTTGTTATGAATCGGAGTCGTTTATCAAGTTTCGGTCAACAATCCATTTCTCTGAGAACGCTCAATTTGCTGTTCACGGCGATCGTTTTGGTCGCTCTGTTCGCGCTCAGTTTGGCGAAGAACGTCGCTCAGGAAGCCGCTGCGGAAAACAAGCCGGCGACACCCGTTGCGGAAGCCAAACCGGCAGAAACCCCGACGACTCCTGAAACCAAACCGGCGGAAGCCAAACCGGCCGAAACCCCGGCGACCCCTGAAACCAAACCGGCGGAAGCCAAACCGGCCGTGACTCCGGCGACCCCTGAAACCAAACCAGCGGAAGCCAAACCGGCCGAAACCCCGGCGACCCCTGAAACCAAACCGGCGGAAGTCAAACCGACCGAAACCCCGGCGACTCTTCAATTGGCGGCTCCCCAAGCGACTGCACCCGAAAAAAAGGACGCCGCTGAAGCGAAGCCTCCGGTCTCTGACGAAGGAGTGATGCAATCGTTTGGAGACGTTCCGACGGCTCCCGTTACGGCGACGACATCGTCGGCAGCCGTTCCAGCGACTGTTGCGGCTCCTGTCGAGCCCCAATCGTTGATGGATTCGCCGCTTTTTGCATGGATTATTTTTGCAATTATCCTGTTCGGATCCTTTTATGCCGGCGTCGTCCTTTCGAAACTTTGGAGGCTTCCGGACCACCAATTCCGAATTTTCGTTCTCCTCCTCGCCTTTTTGGGAAGTGCGGCGGCTTGTATTCTCGGATGGCATCGTTTAACGCTCGGCATCGACCTGCGCGGTGGTGTCGTGTTGGTTTACGACGTTTTTCCGTCGAAGAAAAGCACGCAACAGGACCATGCGGAAGCCCAGTCGGCGGTTCCGGCAGGAACGATTGACATGGATCAGCTCACCCGGGCGATCACCAAGCGTATCAATCCGGGTGGTGTGCGGGAAATCGCGATCAGCAAGCTCGGTAATCGACAGCTTCAGGTGATCATTCCGGAAGCGGAAGCGTCGGAAGTCGCTCGAATCCGCAAAATCATCGCCGAGTCCGGGGCGTTGGAGTTCCGAATTCTCGCCTCGACGAATTATCCGCAAGACCAATCGATCATCGATCGGGCTCTTCGGGATACCAGCCGGGAAATTCGCGATTCGGCGGGGAACCGCATCGCTGAATGGATTCCGGTCGACGAGAATGAAAAGGCGAGTGTGTTGAGTGCTCCCGACACGGTCAAACGTGAACGGGACAAGCATTTCGAAGTGCTTGTACTGTTCAACGACGGATGCGACGTGACAGGTGAATACCTCAGCGGCGTCAGTCGGGGAATGGACGAGTCCGGCAAGCCGGGCGTTTCGTTCCGTTTCAATTCGATCGGCGAACGGAAGTTCCGACAGTTGACTACCAACAACCGTCCCAACTCGGCACAACCGACGGTGTTGCGGCGGCAACTCGGTATCATTATGAACGATTCGCTTTATTCCGCTCCGTACATTAACGACGTGATCGGCGCAAGCGGTATCATTTCGTTCGGCCAGCGGAATACGGATGAGGAAATTCGCCAACTGAACCGCGATATTGACGACTTGATCTCGGTGCTCGACGCCGGAAGCCTCCCCGCCGAATTGAGCAAGGAGCCGGTCAGCGAACTCTTGATCGGTGCGACCCTCGGCGACGACACGATTAAAAAAGGAAACGCTGCGCTCATCGGCTCCGCAGTCATCGTGTTGGCGTTCATGTTGGTTTATTACCGTCTGGCGGGTTTCATCGCCTGCTTCTGTGTGATCACGAACCTGATGCTGATCGTTGCCGTGATGCTCGCGCTCCAGGCGGCTTTCACCCTCCCCGGCTTGGCGGGCCTCGTATTGACTGTCGGAATGGCAGTTGACGCGAACATCCTGATTTACGAACGTCTTCGCGAAGAACTCAAAGCCGGCGCGTCGCTCAAAATGGGAATTCGTAACGCGTATGCCAAGGCGTTCTCCGCGATTTTCGACTCCAACATCACGACCATCCTCACCGGCGTGATCCTGTACGCCGTCGGTACCGAACAGGTCAAGGGATTTGCCGTAACGCTGGTCCTTGGCGTCACGTTCAGCATGTTCACCGCGATTTACTGTGCTCGGACGATCATGGACATCCTCGAAGCGCAGCGGTCGATTAATACCTTCAAGATGATGCAGCTCTTCAACCGCCCGAACATCAACTTCATGGGCGCGAAGTACTACTGTCTCGTCTTCTCGATCGTTTTGATGGTGATCAGCGTATTTGCGATCGTCGCCCGCGGTCGGGGAATTTTCGACATCGACTTCATCGGCGGCGTTTCGGTTCAGGTGGACTTCAAGGATTCGCAGAAAATCGAAACGATCCGTGAAAAACTGACCGACCTGAACGATTTGGCCGTCCAGAACGTCCGTTCGGATCTTGCAAACGACGCCAAGAACGCGAAGAAGAACAACACCAGTTTCATCATCACGACATCGATTCCGCAGGATAAATCCAAGGTGAATATCGAGCCGGACGATTACCGACGGGAAGTCCAGGACAAGTTGAAAGCGGCGTTCGGCGACGATCTTGTTTATCGTAAACTCGAATACACGCAAGACGACAAGGAAAGCACGGCCGAAAAAACCGTAACGAATTTGGTTTTGGACCCCGGTATGAATTACGAGTCGATCCAGTCGGCCGTCCGGGGAGCGATGCAAACCGCCGTCGCGACCGCCGTCCTGCCGAAAGATTTTTCGTACAGCATTTCCAGTCCGGAATACTTCCCCGCGGATACGAGGCTGCACACTCACTGGAAGCTCACCTCCGACGCCCCGAAGGAAACCGTCGAGAAATTGCTCGCCCCGATCAAAACGAACATCGACGCGACGCCCCTCTTCCCGACGTCGACGACGGTCGGAGGTTCGGTTGCCCGCGACACGCGGATCAAAGGGTTGGTCGCCGTGGTCGCGAGCTTGATCTGCATCGTCTTTTACATTTGGCTCCGGTTCCATAAATTGGTCTTCGGTATTTCCGCCGTGTTGGCGCTGGTCCACGTCGTTTGGATCGTCTACGGCCTTATTGCGATCAGTAAATGGTTGGAAGTCCCGCTCGGATTCATGCAGATCGAGACGTTCAAAATCGGTTTGCCGGTCGTCGCCGCCTTCCTCACGATCATCGGGTACGCACTTAACGATACGATTATTCTCTTCGACCGTATTCGTGAGAATCGCGGCAAGAGCCCCAGGCTGACCGAGAAGATGATCAACGATTCGATCAACCAAACTCTGTCTCGAACCGTGTTGACCGCGGCGACGACGGCAGTGGTTGCCATCGTTCTCTTCTTCTGGGGCGGTCAGGGAATTCATACGTTTGCGTTCGCCATGAGCGCGGGGGTGATTTTCGGAACCTACAGCACGATCGGTCTGGCCGCGCCGCTCCTTCTCTGGCTCGGTGGGGACGATGTCGAAAAGTCGAATCCTTACCAGGACGATTCATCGAAATAAATTGAGCCGGTACTCCGCGTTAACGAGCCGGGGATGATGCACAGCGCAATCCCCGGATTGTCGCCGTCCCCGAATGTTATTGATGTCTCTCTTTCGCAAACTGAGTTCGGCCTGCGGATTACTGTTGCGCGGAGAGTTCGTCAAGTTTTTCAACGCGGCGACGGCGTTCCTGCATCTCCGTTCGTTGTTATTCATCGGCGACACCCTCTTCTACACCATTGAGCCGTTCAATGATCGCCCCATCGAGCCGGCACCGACGGTTCCGATCCTCTGTGAAACGGACCCCGATTGGACAGATCGGCTGCTCGCCTGTATGGAGGGAACAACCGATTATTCGTTCCTGAAACCGGAGAACCGCCGCGAAAAATTCGAAACGTATTTTCACCTGGGAAGCCGCGTTTGGTTGGCATTGGACGGTGAAACGGTCGCCGGATTCATATGGGAGACGCCGAACGTTTACTTCGCGCCGCACGGGAAGACGCTGATTCGCATGGAACTTCCGCCGAACACGGCGTTCCTCGAATTCATGTTCGTGAATGAAAATTACCGCCGCCGTAGAATCCACACGCAACTCCTTGCCGCCGCACGCCGGGCGTCGCCGGACGTCCGTTTTTCCTGCCTGATCGCGGAGGACAATGCGGCATCGCGCCAATCGCATGAAAAATTCGGGTTTCGACGGAGCGGGCGAGTGCTCCACTTCCACTGTTTCGGTTTGGTTTTCGCATCGTTCCGTTTCGAAAAGACACGCAAACTCTTCTTTCGGCTCCGTCCGAACATTCCGTACACCATCAAGATCGCACCACGGTAGGCTTCGTTGATTATGTCCGAGCACGGCAAACACCTGAAAAACCTGTTGAAGGGAGCAGGATTCAATGTCCTGAACCTGGCGATCACGGTCGTGCTCGGTTTCGTGTTGGTTCCGTACATTATTTCGATGTTGGGACCGAGGCATTATGTGATTTACGCCGCAATCGGTCAGATTGTCGGTTGTTTCGCCATTCTCGATCTCGGCATCGACTCTGCGGTGTCACGATATTTCGTGCTCCATTTCGCCAAAGGGGAGAAGCGGGAATGCATCGAAATCGCGAACACGGCCCTTTTTTTGTTCGTCTGGATCGGACTGGTCGGCTTCCTGGCGATTTCGCTGGTCGGCTGGGGGATTTATGTGCTTTATCCCGACATGGAAGACCGCGAACTGTTTTTCATTGTTCTCTTGATTAACGCCATGGTGTTTGGGCTGAACTTTCCGCTTCGGGCGCTGAACGGAATCATCAACGGAACGCTGCATCAGGAGCTGACCGGTTCTCGTGACGTTCTGTTCAAGCTCTTGGGAACGGGCCTGATCGTCCTCGCCCTTTATCTCGGTTTCGGATTGATCGGGATGGCATTGTCGTCGATCGTGATTTTCTTTTTGAATATCATCATTCTTTATCGCCTTGTCTACGCCGTTTTTCCGGAATTCGTTTTTTCGGTTTCCTTTTATCGCAAGGAGCTGGTCCGAAAACTTGTTTCCTTCGGGACGTTTACATTCCTCGTTTTCATCGGCGACAATCTTTCGACGAAGGGGGGCTTTTTCATCTTCACATGGATGGTTTCTCTCGAAGCGGCGACGTCGTATACGGCGGTCAGTGTCAATCTCTCGACAAACTTTTTCGCCCTCATGTCGGTCATCGGCGGCGGCTGGTTGATCACCTGGTTCACCTACCTGCACGCCAACGGCGAACAGGAACTCCTCGACAAGTCGCTTCGGTTGTCGTACAAAATTTGCGTGTACTCCGGAACGTTCATGCTTTTCGGCCTGATCGCCTGGTCGCCGGATTTCGTAACACGTTGGCTCCCCGCGAAAGTTCTCGACGCCTATCCGTTCTCCGACGTCTATCCGAGCTTGATTCTCCTGTCGCTGTATGTTTGGATCTCTCAGATCCAGGCCCCGAACACGAAGCTCCTTTTTGCGATGGCGAAACATCATGTGCTGGGATACCTTGCGGTCGCAGGCGGCTTGATCAACGTCGCAAGTTGCGTCGTGTTGGTCTATTGCGGCTGGGGGATCACCGGGATCGCGCTGAGCGCTTTCGTGATCGAGACCTGTGTTCGGGGAATCATCATTCCGGTTTATGTTCGATTTCTCCTCGGCGAGAGCGTCGTCGTTTATTATCTCCGATTACTGTCGTACGTTTTCGTTGCGGCGGTCGCTTGTGTTGTCCCCGGCTTGATTTCATACGCGTTGCTCGCTCCATCCTATCCGAGAATCTTCCTCGTCGGAGGCCTGTGCGCGATGGCATACGCCCCAACGATTTTCTTCCTCGGATTCGATCGTTCGGAAAGGACGCAAATTATCGATAAAGCCAAAAAATCCTTGACAAAGAGCCGGGGATGAAGGCGGTCGTCCGCCGCAATCCTTGGGGAAGAGACATGAATTATCTTTGCATCACAGTCGACGGTTTACACAACGGCATGATCGGCGCTTACGGCAACGGATGGATTCAAACGCCGTCGCTCGACCTGCTGGCGTCGGAGTCCGTTGTGTTCGATCGTTATTACACCGACTCGATGGACGTCACGTCGATCTTTGATTCGTTGTGGGATCCCCTCCGCGAGCCGGGAGCCGTGCTCCCGACTTTCTTCCGTGACAAAGGTTACCGCACGGTTTTACTGACCGACGACACCGACGTTTTCGCTCACCGTTTCGCCAACGCTTTCACCGAAGTTCATCGACTGGAAATTCCGAACGAAAACGAGCCGTCCGAATCGAGCGAACTAACGCAATTCGTCGAAGCGTTTGCAACGGCCGTCGATGTTTTTGTCGCCAATATTTCGTCCCCTTGTTTCCTCTGGTTGCATCTTCAAGGATTTCGCGGACCGTGGGACTTTCCCATGGAGAACCGCCGTGAAACCCAGGCGGAAGACGATCCCGAACCGTATGACGAAATCGTTCCGCCGAACATCGATTTTCGCGACGAGATCGACCCGGATGTTTTGCAATCGATCATGGAGGCCTATGCCGGCGGCATGTCGGTGCTCGACCACGCCTTGGGCGGATTGCTCGATTCGCTTCAAGAAGGCGAGCTTGGCGACAACACGCTCCTCATGTTCGGCTCGACTCGCGGATTCTCACTCGGAGAGCACCGGCGTATCGGCGCCGACGAACGGCTTTACGGCGAGAACGTCCATCTTCCACTCATGTTCCGTTTTCCGGACGGATTTGCCGCAACGGTCAGGAGTCCGGTTTTGTTGCAACCATCCGATGTCGGCAAGTTTTTTGTCGAGCCCCGCCCGTTCCTGGATTTGCTACAAAACGAAACGGAAATGCTTCATGAAACGCTTTCCATCGTCGGTGAAAACGGCGAGACCGCCTTGGTGACGCCGGAATGGTTCCTTCGAAAATATTTCGTAACGACCAATGACGTCGGGACGTTTCGGAAGGAACTTTATCTCAAGCCTGACGACCGCTGGGAAGTCAACGACGTTGCCGATCGTTGCCAGGACATTGTCGAACAATTAACCGCTCATGAATAAAAACAATTCACCGGAAGCGTCGGCGGTTGCCGAGCAAAGCATTCGCCCCCGCTTGGCGATTCTCCTCTGGATCCCGCTTGCTTACTGGGCGGCGCTCCCCCCGGTCGGCCTCTGGGGACTTGCGTTCGCCGTGCCGATTTTCTGGTCCATTTTGATCCGGCAACCGAACGGTGTCGACGGCTCTCCCCCCCTGAAAATTCGTTATATTTACATGGCGGCGTTCGTTTTTTGGCTGCTGTCGATCTGGTGGATTGCCTGCCCGCATCCGTTGACGACGTTGGGCTTGATCGCCTTGGCGGCGTACCTGTCGATTTATTGGCCGCTTTTTTACGCAACTTCGAGGGTCGCCGTTCATCGGTGGCGAATCCCCGTTATCGTTGCGCTCCCGATTTGTTGGGCCGGTTGCGAGTTCTTGCGGAACCATCTTCTCGGTGGCTTTTCGTTCTGCTCGTTGGAGCACGCTTTGTTTCGCCAAACGAAGTTTTTGCAAATCGCGGACATCGGCGGCCAGTACCTCGTCGGCATGATGCTCATGGCCGTCGGCGGCGGCATCGGCGCACTTTGGCCCGTTCGCGATTTTCGTAACGATCCGGAAGATAACGTTCCCGACGTGCGACGCCCCACGGTCTCCGCCTTCGTTCAAAGCGTTCTCGCCCTCCTGATTCTTTTGGCGACGGCGAATTACGGCATCGATCTCCATATCGAGAAAGGACAGGGGGATCTCCGAATCGCGGCCTTGCAGGGAAACATTCCCGTTGCGCTCCCGATTACGGCGGAATTCGAAACCGACGTGTTCCACCAATACTTGCGGCTCGCCGGCGATGCCGTCGCCGAGGCTCGAAAGAAGGGTGAGCCGCTCGACTTGATCGTCTGGCCGGAAACGGTTTGTCCGATCAAGATTTTCGAATTCCGTAACGGCGGAAAACCGGAAGACATCGATTCGACCGAGGAAGACGTCGCCGCGAACCATGCCAACCTTGACATGCTTGCCCGGCAGGCCGGAGTTCCGATGCTGCTGGGACTCTCGAAATACGTCTTCGAGGGAAAGCCGATGCCGAGATACCGGTTGAATTCGGCATTGTACGTCGATCCGTCCCGTGACGAAACCGGGCCACGTTACGATAAAGTCCACCTCGTCATGTTCGGCGAATATATTCCGTTCTCGTCTTATTTATCGGACGATTTTTTTCTCAAAACCATTTGCGTCGAGGCGACTCCCGGCGACGGTCCTGTTGCGATTCCGCTCGGTACCGGGGGAAAATATCATGCCGCGGTCAATATCTGTTTCGAAAGTACGATTCCGCACTTGATCCGCGATCAAGTCCTGGCCTTGCAACGGCAGGGGACACCGGCAAACCTGTTGATCAATATTTCCAACGACGGTTGGTTTCGATTCTCCCGCCAGATCGACCAACACCTGGCGACGCATGTTTTCCGTGCGATTGAAAACCGGCTCCCCTCCGTTACGGCGACGAACGGCGGTTTTTCGGCGATCATCGATTGTAACGGAAATATCCGGAAAATCGGCGACCGGCGGGCCGCGCAAGCGGTCGTCGGCAATGTCCGCATCGAGCCCCACGCACCGCTGTACCACAAAATCGGCGACCAGCCTTATTTTTGTTGCGCGGTCATCCTGTTCGTTCTGTTGTTGCCGGGGGGTGTTAAACGGATTTCGAGGCGTTTGGTGTCCGGCTCGTAATTTCCGTCGGAAAATAATCTTGACTTTTCGACGACTTCGAGTACAATAGAGCCAAACATGTCACTTTGATAAGACGATGAATCTTGGCTTGAAGAACAATCGGATTGTCCTTCTGCTGGTTGCGACGGCAGTGCTACCGCTCCTTTTTGGAGCGGCGTTTCACGGTTTCTTCCCGTGTACCCCGCCATCGTCATATGTGTCGGCGGCTCGTTCGTCCACTCATTGTCCTTGCTGTCCGTTTGACTCGACGGATCACGAAGACGGTTCGAGTTCCTGTTCCGACGAATCGTGTCCGATCTGCGACTTCCTCGCCATGCCGCGGGACTTCACGGCTCCGACCGCTTGCGAAGTCGTCATGGATCTTCTGCAACGGCAAGAGTTTGCGACGGACCGCTTCGTCGTCGTTCTTTACCGTGCGTTCGAACACGGTCGTGCTCCACCGAACGTCGTTTGACGCCATCTTTCACCAGCGGAGACGCATTGCGTTTTTGTAACAGTGCGGCACCGATCGTGTTGCGCAGCCGTATCGACGGACGTCGTTGAAAACGTACGGTTTCATGAAAACCCGTCCGGGCGGCGCTGCGCTCGTAGTTCGACCACTTCTTCAATTTCATCCATTCATCATGACACACAATATTCGTTACCATCGAGCGTTTACGCTCGTCGAGCTTCTCGTCGTCATCGCGATCATCGGCGTGTTGATTGCGCTGCTGCTCCCCGCCGTCCAAGCCGCCCGTGAGGCGGCAAGGCGGACGCAATGCGCCAACAACATGCGTCAGTGGGGAATCGCGTTGCACAATTATCACGACACGTTCGGCGCTTTTCCCAAGCTCGGCAACCCGACGCTCCACGAACAAACTTTTTCGGTCCAGGCCAAATTACTGCCGTTCATCGAAGGGGGAAACATTCACGCACAGATCGATTATCAAGAGCCGCTCTTTGTGCAGCATACGGACCACGCGCACTTGAATCCGATTTACACGGATCTTGTCAAAGCGAAGCTGAGCGTTCTCCAGTGTCCCTCCGATGGCGGACCGTACGACTTCACGACCCATGCGCATCATCCGGGCGAAGAAGGCGAGTCCGTCAGCGGCGGCAATTACATGGTCTGTACGGGATCCGGCACGGACACCAACTACGACGTCCGGTTTGCGACCGATGGAGCGTTCAACTGTCACGAAACGCTCGGATTGGAAAGCCTGACGGACGGAACGAGCAATACGATGCTCTTTTCGGAAACACTGGTCGGTTCCCATGACGGCGATCTTTCCGGAGCACGGGACAGTGTTCTTGCCGGCAGGATGAATCATCGTTATGTCGGCGAATTCGATACCGACGGTCCGGAAGAGACCGACGCGGCTCCCGGGTTTGCGGCGATCGCTCCGAATCCGGACATGAACACGGCGTTCGCCGTCGATCCGGGCGAATGGTGCGGTTGCCGTGCCAATTGCTGGATGCTTGGAACCGCCGTCGATTCGTCTTACAATGCCTACCAGCTCCCCAACAGTAAGTTCGCCGACGTTCACGCCAACGGGATCGGCATTCTTTCCGCAAGAAGCAATCATCCGCTCGGCCTGAATGTCACGTTTGGAGATGGAAGCACCAAATTCGTCAGCGAAACCATTTCGCTTCCCGTTTGGAGGGGGTGGAGCACTCGCAACGGCAACGAAGCCGTTATCCAGTAATTCCGCCGGAAAAATACGTTTTCAGCAAAACACCCGGCTTACTGGTTATTGGCATATCCGGGGGTATAATTGAGGGAATTTCGACAACGTCGGCCGAATCGGTCGACATTCCGCACGGCTTTCCCCGACTCCATTCGTTCCATGCAGGAAGTCCAAACAATCACGATGATGCGCGTGGTGACAATCGCCACGGTTGTCGCATGTCTCGCCTATCCGACCCTCGGATATGCCCGCTTTCAGGACACGTTTTTCATTCAACTGATGATTCTGTTGGCGGTCGCCATCCTGGCCGCCAATTTCGCCTTGATCCGTTTGCGCTCGGTTCCGGTTCGCGTTCGCGGAGTGATCGTCGCCCTGTTTCCGCTTACCATTATTGCCTTTGCAGCCCTCCGGGTCGGTTCCACTCACGCCATGGCGGCAACCTGCATGGCGGTGTTGATTTGCTGCTCGATCAGTCGTGACAATGTGATCCTGTTGCTGGCGACAATTGTCGTCGACATCGCATTTTGCATTTGTCCCCTTTATACGGCACCACTTGAAGCCAAGTGGACGCTTCTCCTGTTTGACGTGCTGATTCTTCACGTCGGCGTCGTCACACTTTATTTTTCGAATGTTTGGGAGAACCACCAAACCAGTTTGCTGTGGGACAAAACGGTGGAAGCGGAGCGTGCAACTCAAACGAAAAGCGATTTTCTCGCGAACATGAGCCATGAAATCCGGACGCCGATGAACGCGATCCTCGGATACTGTACGTTCATGCTGCGGGACCCGCTCTCCGTGTCCGACCGTAATCACGTTTTGGGGATCCGGACCGCGTCCCAATCGTTGCTGTCGATCATCAACGATATTTTGGACTTTTCGAAAATCGAATCCGGCAAAATCGAAATCATTCCAACGACCTACGAGCTCGCATCACTGGTCAACGACACGATCAGTACGATCGGCGTCCGTGTTGCGAGGAAACCGATCAACCTGTTCGTCGACATCGACCCGAACCTGCCGTCGCATTTGATCGGCGACGAGGTTCGGATTCGTCAGGTGATTACGAACTTGTTGAGCAACGCCGTCAAATTCACCAATCACGGGTTCGTTCGTTTGAGCATGAAAGG
Organism: Thermoguttaceae bacterium; assembly: GCA_031549705.1. Lineage (GTDB taxonomy): Bacteria > Planctomycetota > Planctomycetia > Pirellulales > Thermoguttaceae > WRKP01. Next base: position 29,729 of record JAVBPI010000050.1, on the reverse strand, counting down.
AGTTCGCTCCAACGGTCGCCTCCTGTTTTATGTGTCCGTTCAGGATACGGGCATCGGGATTCGCGACGAGGATCTGGAGAAACTTTTCGGCTCGTTCCAACAGGTCGATACCCACAAAAACCGCGAAGTCGAGGGAACGGGGCTCGGCCTGGTGATTTCCCGCAGTTTCGTCGAGTTGATGGGGGGCGTCGTCTCTTTGGAAACCGAGTACGGCAAAGGGTCGACGTTTACATTCATGGTACCGCAATCGATTCCGTCGACGGCGAAACCGTTTGTCAGTGTCGCGATTCCCTCGGAAACCCGTGTCGCGGTCTTGGAACCTTATCCGGACGAGGCACGCAACTGGGCGTCGACCTTGGAATCGCTCGGCGTTCCGTATCGAATCGTCGCCGGATTCGCGGATTTTCTTCCGCTTGTCCGGGGGGGAGCGTATTCCCACTATTTCATCGATGAGGACATTTACACCAAGCTCGCTTCGGATATCGTCGTCGATAAAGGAAACGTGGTCGTCGTGCTCAATCAGGATATGCGTGTCAAAAACGCGGATCAAATCCTGACGATCCGGCGTCCGATTTACTCCTTGACGCTGGCCTTGGTGCTGAGCGACCTTCCGTACTACGAATTTGTCAGCAGGAATCGAGGTCAATTCGGCAACTTCACCGCTCCGAAAGCACGAGTGCTGATTGTCGACGACAACGACGTGAACCTGAAAATCGCGTCGGGACTTCTCTCTCCTTACGAAATGGATGTCCGGTGTGCCTCCAGCGGCAGGGAAGCCCTCGACCAAATCAAAACGGATTTTCTCGATCTCGTCCTGATGGACCACATGATGCCGGATCTGGACGGCGTCGATACCGTCAAGATGGTGCGGGAACTGACCGGCGAGTATTACGCCAATCTCCCGATCGTCGCAACGACCGCCAACGCGATTATCGGTGTCCGGGAAATGTATCTGAACGAAGGTTTCAGCGACTACATCGCCAAGCCGTTGGAACCCTCCAAGTTGGAACAGATTTTGAAAACCTGGGTCCCCAAAACGAAACAGATTCCTAAAACGTCTTCCTCCGACCACAAAAAAATGGAAGACTCCGGGATTGTTCTCCCGTCTCACGGCGTTCAGGTAAGTCCGGAGTCCGAAACGCTCGCTTTGGAACCGATAATGGTTCCGTCCCAGAAAACCCAACTCATCGATATCCAAAAAGGATTAATCTTTAGCGGCGGCAACGAGGTCGGTTACGCCGATGTCTTGCATGTCTGCCTGACCGCCGGCGATAAAAACATCGCAAAAATCCGCCGGTATGTGGCGGAACAAAACTGGAGGCTCTTCACCATCGAAGTTCACGCCCTCAAGAGCATTGCCAAGGGAATCGGCGCGATGCCGCTCTCCGAAGGGTCGCATCAAATGGAATCGGCCGGCAAACGCCAGGATTCGAAATACATTACGGAAAACATCTCGCAATATTGGATGCTTTTCGATGCAACCATGCGGCGCATTCACGAACTCCTTGAAACGGAGCTTCGTTTCAAGCCGCCCGCCGATTTGCCGGGCGGTGAATGGAGTCCCCAGGAATCCGTTCAGCTTAAAACCGTTTTGTTGGACGCCTTGGCAGCGCTGGAAAGTTATGACGCCGCTCATGCGGCGAGATGCCTCCAGAAACTCAACGCCAGAGAATGGGAACAGGAAATCGCCGACGCAATCAGAGCGATATCCGGCTTCGTCGACCAATATGATTACGATCAAGGAATTGCCGCCATTAAAAACCTGCTGAACGAAGACGTTTCACCATTTGGTGGTCGACAAAACGAGTGAAAACAGGTCGGGGCGCAAAAAACGGAACTTCGAAACCTTCCGGCGGGACGATTCCGAAGTTCCGTGAAACGAGCAAAAACCCGTCGAAAATCAACCGACGATTTCGTTGATTTTGACCAGCGTGTAAATTTGGCGGTGTCCGGTTTTCCGTTTCGAATTTTTGCGACGGCGGAACTTTCCAACGACGAGTTTCGGTCCTTTGGCGTCGGAAACCACTTCGGCGACGACTTTGGCGCCGGCGACGGTCGGCTGACCGATCCGAACGGACTCTTCGCCGCCGATCGCGAGAACTTCGGCGAATTCGATTTTCGAACCCGGTTCGAGTTCACCACGATAGTCGATCATCAGCTTTTTATCGACTTCGACTTTGAATTGACGTCCGCCGTCTTTGATAATCGCGTACATTGCACTAACTTTTCGTTCGAGGTTTATCTTTTTTAACGATTTCTACAATCGAGTCCTTCATTTTAGCGTCAACCCCCTGTTCGGCAAGGCCCCCTCCTGAATCGCTCGGTCTGCGTCTGTTTGCCCAATTTACCGGAGTCAATCCTTTCCGAAGCAATCGCTGTCGACAAACATGAGGCAGTTCGGGTGGGTTCGCAAAATACTGGCCGGGCATGCCGTCGAAATTTCACCGTGCAGCATTTGATGGACGGCGGCCCGTTTCCGTTCGCCGGGAACGGTTCCGATCAACTGTCCGGCGCCGAACAACGCCGGAATCGTCAGCGTGACAGCTTGTTTCGGAACGGCGTCCAGATTCGGAAAGCAACCGTCGTTGACCTGTTGTTGCCTGCAAGACAAGTCAAGTTCGACGATTTTGACGCCTTTCGGATCGTAGAAGTCGGCGACCGGCGGATCGTTGAAGGCGATGTGTCCGTTCTCACCGACCCCCATGCAAACCAGATCAATCGGCGCGGCGGTGAGTTTTTGGGCGTAATCGGAGCAGAGCCGTTTCGGGTTGTCGCCGTCCATCAGGTGAATTTCGCCGAACGGCAATCGGTCGAAAATTCGGGTCTTCAAATACTGGGCGAACCGCTGCGGCGCCGAAGCGTCGAGGCCGACATATTCGTCCATGTGAAAGGCGACGACCCGTTTCCAATCGATTCCCGAGGCGGCGACGAGTGTTTCGAGTGTTTCGTTTTGGCTCGGCGCGGCGGCGAACACGACACGGACTCGCTCTTTTTCGGCGAGGAGCGTCCGCAATGTCGACGCGGCGGCGAGACCGGCGGCGAGACCGGTTTCCGCTCGGTTACGATAAACACTCAGGACCAGCTTGTCGAACGTCTGCTTGACGACGGGATTCGGTACGTTTAACGGTTCGGACATGTGTATTGCATTTGTGATTGAAGGTTGTCGGCGGTTGCGGCGTCGACAAGGAGCTCGACCAATTGGAGCGAAAAGTCGAGCGCCACGCCGGGGCCTTTGCCGGTGACGACACGACCGTCGACGACGATCGGCTCGTTTTTGTAACGGACATCGGCGGGGAACAGGGTTTCACAACCGGGATAACAGGTCGCCTGCCGTTGGGCGAGGAGTCCCCAAGACGCCAAGGTGAACGCCGGCGCGGCGCAAATCGCGGCCAACCAACCGTTTGCGGCGGTGATTTGTTCCGCTTTCTTTTTCAACCCCGGATGCTCTCCAAGATTTTTCGAGCCGGGCATTCCGCCGGGGAGAACGAGAACATCCGGCGTCATGGGTTCGGCTTCGGCCCAGGTTTTGTCCGCCGTCAGCGTGATTCCGTGGGCGCCTGTCACGATTTTTCCGGTGATCCCGACCGTTGTTACGTTCAATCCGGCGCGACGCAAAACGTCGATGGGGGTCACGGCTTCGATTTCTTCGAACCCGTCCGCCAAGACGATCATCACATTTTTGGACATTTTTCAATGGGGGTTAAGTTTAGCCCGCGAACCAAAGGTTTCGGCGCATTCCAGCCAAATGTCAGAACGACACTTTTCGATACAGCTCCCGATAAACCTCCAGGCGTTCCCGATAGAACGCCGTCAGTTCGAGGTTCGGTTCGTAAACGGTCGTCGAACGGCAAACCCGCTGGAAGGCGTCTTCTTCGTCACGGTAAATTCCGTTACCGATTCCGGCGAGGATCGCGGCTCCGAGGGCGGTCGCTTCGTCGATTTCCGGGACACAATACGGTCGGCCGACCATATCGGCTTTGTTTTGCATCCAAAATCGGTTGCGGATCGCGCCGCCGACGCCGAGAAATTCGGTTGCTTCGGTGCCGGTCAACTCCTCCATTATACGCACCGTGTCGAGAAATTGGAAGTCGAGTCCCTCGATCACCGCACGGATCAGGTCGGCCCGCTTCGTCAGCGTGGAAAGTCCGACGAACGCGCCGCGCGCTTGCGGGTTGACATTCGGACAGGAGGAACCGTTCAGTTGCGGCAGAAAGATCACGCCGCCGCAACCGGGTTCCGCGGATTGAGCGGATTCGATCAGCGTTTTCCAATCGGAATTTTCCGTTGCGCCGTTTTCCGGAGCCGAGAGAACTTCCCGACGCAACCATTCGAGCGCGGAGCCGGACGGATTGCCGCCCCACAACACATATTTGTTCCGGGCGGCGTGGGATTGCAGTGTGATTCCGGAGCGTCCGAGCACGGGATTCGGCGTCGGATTCGGGACGACCATATTCGTTGCGTCCCAGGTTCCCGTGATGTTCATCACGGCGCCGTCGCGGAACGCTCCGCTGGGAATGGCGCTGACCAAATGGTCGTGTCCGCCGAGATAAACCGGCGTTCCGGGCGGAATTCCCGTTTGCGTCGCCGCCGCTTCCGAAATTTCGTCCAAAAACGTCGAGCTCGGAGCGACGTCGGGCAAAATTCGTTTCGAAATTCCGGAGAGCGAGCAGAGTTCGTCCGACCAGTCGCGGGTTCGTTGATCGAACAGCATCGTGCAGGACGCCATGCTGAAATCGGAAACGAATTTTCCCGTCAACCGATGGTTCACGTAATCCTCGATCAGCAACCACTTGAACGTCTTGGCGAAAACTTCCGGCTCGTTCTCCCGAACCCAAAGAATCCGCAGCGCCGCGTTGATCGGCCAGACCGGATTGCCGCCGATCGAAAACGTCTTGTCGGCGCCGATGTTCGCGATCCACCAATCGTATTGCGGCTGCGTTCGCGGATCGTGCCAGGAGATGAACGGGTAGAGTCCGTTGCCGTTTTCGTCGACGGGAAGACCGTCCATTCCCATTCCCGTTACGGCAACGCCCCGGATCGACGACGGGCTCGGAATTTTCGCAACGGCTTCACGGCACGCCGCCGCGGTGTCGTTCCAGATTTGGTCCGGATCCCAAACGGTCGCTTCCGGCGTCGGATGGAACGGAATCGTCGGACGGTCTCCACGGGCAATCAAGTTGCCGTTCGTATCGTAAACGATCGCCTTGAGCGATGTCGACCCGAGGTCGATTCCGAGAAGGTAATCCATGGGTTAATCCGGGGATTGCGCTGCGTCTCATCCCCGTCTTTTTGCGCCGGTGAACGAGTTTAGACCGGCTTGTACCATTTCGGTAACGTGAATTTGGACGCCCTCGAACAAACCGTTTGCACGAGCACGTCGTTCTCGAAATACTCGGCGACGATCTGGAACGTGATCGACGTGGAATTCAGTAATTTCATGGAACTCGACGATGCCGTATCCAGGATGCCGCCGATATCCGTCAGCGAAACGGATTTCATGGAAAACGTCGCCGCTCCGCCGATGATTTCTTCGCCGGAAAGCGTCAATCGTTGAGCGCCGTCCAACCGGCCGGTCGCTTTGTTGACCGTGCTGGAGGTCGACACATAAAGCGAATACTTGACCGTTCCGGCGGTCGTGTACAGTTCCGGTTTCGTCTGTTTGCCGGAAACACTGACGCCGATATCACCGCCGACGAGCGTAAACGCAACTTTGGCGATCGTCGGAACGGGGAGCGCAACGGTCTTAAACGAGCCGTTCTTTCCTTGTGATGTCAGGATCGTTTCCTTCAACACTCCGTCAACGTAAGAAGTCAGGACCCGAAAGATGTAATTGGTTCCCGGCAACAATCCCGAGATCGACGTGTCGATGGTTCCCTTGGTCGCGTTGGATACCGTCGTACCGGAGGCGATCACCGCACCGGTCGTCCATACGGGAGAGGTCGACTTCACCGCATACTGGACTTCATACGTTTTAACCGTTTTGCCGTCCACGAACGGAATGTATTTGTCCTTGTCCGTGATCGTGACGTTGGTCGACGTCAGGCCCGGTTTTACCGCCTTGACCGTCGCCAAAGCGATTGCCGGGGTCGAGGCGGAGATTTTCAGGGTCGCTTTCACGCTGTCCGTCGTCGCCGGGGCCCCCATCGACGTAATCTGAACTTCGTATCGAGATTTCGCTTGCAACCCTTCGAAGGTCCATGTCAAGGTATCGCCGACATTGACCTTGACCGCCGTTGCGGAAACCGCGTTCTTCGTCGCGCTGTCGACGATTTTCAATTCGTAATGGGTTATTCCGAGAGTCGACGCCGGCGCCAGCCAGTTGACCGTCACGGTCGACGGTGTTACCGAGGTTCCCTTGGAAACGCTTTTGGGAGCCGCCAGCTTCGTGATCGTCGTGATTTCCGCTTCCGTCTGGACCGAGGCGGCGGGCGCCATCGAACCGTAGTCCTGGTCGGCGACCAAGGCGGAAGAATAATCCGGTTGCGGAATCTCCGCGAGGGAAACGCTCAGCAACTCCCGATTTTCCAACGACTCGATCCCGAGCCGGCGCTTGGGCAACGTTTGGCGTTTTTTTGTTGAAGCGTCCGATTCGAACCAATTGAGCAGTCCCATTCCCGACCTCCGAAATCTTTGCGCGAATTTCCCTCACTAACACTTTGTGTCAGTATAGTTTACTCCATCACCTTCCTATCGGCAAAGAAAAAATCGAAAATCCAGCGAAAAGGTGTTTTCCGTAGGGGTTGGAGCGTTGGAATCGAATTTCCGGCCTCCCAATCGTCACGAAACCGACAGATTCGACGTTTTTCGTCAATTCGCTAAAATTCGTCGTCGCCGATTTCGGTACCGCCGCCGTTGAAGGGGGGGGAAAAATCGTTGGAAGGAGCGAACCCGGTTTCGCCGTCGAACCCCGTGAATTCGGCATGGGGCATGTCGGAATACTCGCTTTCCTGATGTTTCGACAAACTTTCAAACCGAGTATATTCGGGAAACCAGAGCATTTTAACATCGCCGGTCGAACCGCCACGCTGTTTGGCGACGATGATTTTCGAGGAGCTTTCCACTCCTTCGCCGTCTTCCTTTTCTTTGACGTCGCGGTGAACGAACATCACGACGTCGGCATCCTGTTCGATCGCACCGGATTCCCGCAAATGGGAGAGCTTCGGAACACCGGACGATTCACGTCCTCCCTGTTCGACTTGCCGGTTAAGCTGCGCAAGGCAGAGTATCGGAATATGGAGTTCCCGTGCGAGACCTTTTAATCGCCGCGCGATTTTGGCCACCTGTTCCTGCCGCGGATCGGAAGGGGAATCCGGCGCAATGAGTCCCAGATAATCGATCACAAGGAGTTGGAGATCGCATTGCCGTTTCAAACGTCGGGCCACGGCGGCAATTTCGCTCACCGTGCGGGTCGGCGTGTCGTCAAAGAACATCGGCGTTTCGCTTAACTCGGCGGTGATTCGGTAAAACCGGTCTTGATCCGTTTTCGAGAGAAGGTTTTTCCGGATGCGTTGACTATCGATCCGTCCGCGAGAACAGATGAGCCGAGTCGCCAATTCAAGTTTCGCCATTTCGAGGCTCACGAACAGGACCGGCTGTTTATCCTTGACGGCGACGTTTTCAGCGATGTTCATTGCAAACGCCGTTTTTCCAACACCGGGACGCGCCGCCAAGATGATCAACTCGTTGGGGTGGAATCCATCGAGAATCGTGTCGAGGTCGCCGAAGCCGGTCAAAATGCCGGTTCGTTCCCCTTTGAGCTTGTTGTCGAGGTATTTGACCGCCTCCATCATCACCGACTTCATGTCGGAGATCTGGTTGACCGTTTGCGACTCACACAGTTCGAACATCTGTTGCGCAGCGGTGTTGAGCAACTCTTTCGTCGAAACGTCCGGCGCGAACGCCCCTTCGAGAATCGTCGAACTGGCGTGAATCAGGCGGCGGAGCGTTCCCTTTTCCCGAACGATGTTCGCATAGTAAACGGCGTGGGCAGCGACAGGGGGGGACTGGATCAATTCGCCGATGTAGGCTATTCCGCCGACACGTTCGAGCTCTTCGGACTCCTTCAGACGGTTGACGAGGAGCAGCACGTCGATGGCGCAATTGGAGCCGCGCATTTCGACCAAGTGCTTGTAAATCCGGCGGTTCGCATCGGAATAGAAGTCGTCGGCATGGACGATCGGCACAATGTCGTCGCAGATGAGCGGATTGAGAATCAGGGCGCCGATCACCCCTCGTTCTGCTTCAAGGTTTTGCGGCGGAGCGTGCGCAAGGATTGACGCGTCGACCGAAACCGTGTTGTGATCCGGCTTCGGTTTGCGTTTGCGGGAACTCTTTTCGTTCGGGGGAACGGACATCGGCGCGAGGCTAATTGAACCATTTTTTCGCGGTTTCGAAAACTTCCGGCAATTTCGACGGGTCTTTGCCGCCGGACTGTGCCATGTCGGGGCGTCCGCCGCCGCCGCCACCGATCAATGTCGAGACCGACTTCACCCATGCCACGGCGTCTTTCTTTTTCGCAACAAGATCGGCGCTCAGACCGGCAGCCAACGTGATTTTGTCGTCTTCCGTCGTTGCGGCAAGCATGACGGCGACCGATTCCGACTTTTTGCGAATCACGTCGATCAACTGCCGCAGCGAGTTCATGTCGGCGCCCGGAATGTTCTCGACGACGACTTTTACGCCGTTGACGGTTTCCGCCTTCGCAAGCAGATCGTCAGCGGAGATTTTCGCCCCCCCTTCTTTCGGAGCCGCTTTGAGCTGCTTCTGAAGTTTTTTGACCTGATCGGCGAGTCCATCGACTTTCGCGGCGATTTCCTCGGCGGGAACTTTGAGTCCCATTGCGAGTTGTTGCAGAATCGCGGATTCGTGCAGCACTTTTTCGAGCGCCTTTTTCCCGGTGTACGCCGTGATGCGACGGGTTCCCGCCGAGACGCTTTCCTCGGCAACGATCTTGAACAGGCCGACCTGCGAGGAATTCGTCAGGTGGGTTCCGCCACAGAGTTCCTTACTGTCGCCGACGATCACGACACGGACCTTTTCCGGGTATTTTTCGCCGAAGAGCATCATCGCCCCGGTTTTTCGGGCATCGTCGAGGTCCATTTCCTGCGAAATCACCTCGGCGGCGTCGAGAATCAGGCCGTTGACATCCCGTTCGATCTTGAGGAGTGTTTCCTTATCGACCGCCTGATGATTCGTGAAGTCGAAGCGGAGCACATCGGCGTCGACCTTTGAACCCTGTTGCTCCGCATGGGAGCCGAGATGTCGCCGCAACGAATAATGCAGCATGTGGGTCGCCGAGTGGGCGCGGGCAATCGCCTGCCGATTCTCCTTGTCGACGGCGGCGAACACCACGTCGCCGACCTTGATTGAACCCTTCCGAAGATGTCCGACGTGCAGAATCAGTTCGCCGTCGATTTGCGTCGTGAGAACTTCGAACTCGATTCCCGGTGCCGTCAACAACCCCTTGTCGCCGACCTGGCCCCCTTTTTCGCCGTAAAATGTCGTCTTGTCGAGGACGATCTTGATCGGCTCCGCATGGTTGATCTGATCTTCGACTTCGGTCAGTTTCCCTTCGGCGACGATCGCGACGACTTTCGACGTTTCGAGTTCCAGTTGGTGGTATCCAAGGAACGCCGATTGGTGCTGCGTTTTCTTGATTCCTTCGAGCACATCCTGCTTAAAGAGCAGGTTTTTCTCCGCGCTGCCGGAGATTTCACCGTGGTGCTCCATTTCCTTTTTGAAACCGGCCCAATCGAACCGAAAATTGTGTTCGGCGGCCATCGTTTCGAAGAGTTCCGGCGGAAAACCGAACGTCTGGTACATGTCGAACGCTTCCGCTCCGGAAACCTGCGACCGCTTTTTCGACTTCATGTCGCCGAAGATTTTTTCGATCTTTTCGAGGCCGGAGTCGACCTTGCCGATGAAGTTTTCCTCTTCGGCGGCGATCACCTTGGCGACCCGCTCCGTCGTTTCGGAGAGTTCCGGATACGGAACCTTCATCATTTCCGCGACGGTCGGAACCAAGAGATTCAGGAACGTTCCCTGATGTCCCATTTGGCGGCCGTCGAGCACCGCACGGCGGAGCAATCGACGAATCACATATTTTTCTTCCTTGTTACCCGGATAGACGTTTTCGTGCACCGCGAACGAACAAGCCCGAATATGGTCGGCGATCCGACGCAAACGGCGTCCGTTGTCCGAGGCGGGATCGTATTTCAGGCCGAGTACTTGAGCGGCAGCTTCGACCAGCGGTCGTAGAATGTCGATATGGTAGTTCGTGTCGACTCCCTGAAGAACCGCCGCGCAGCGTTCGAGTCCCATTCCGGTGTCGATGTTCTTGCTCGGCAGCGGCCGCAGATTGTTCGGCGGATCGCCGACGCGGTTGAATTGCGTGAAAACGAGGTTCCAGATTTCGACGGCTCCGACCGGCGTATCGTGGTAGATTTCGCTGCACGGTCCGCAGACGCCGTCCGGTCCCTGACTCGGAGCGCTGGCGGGCCAGAAATTTTCGTCTTCTTCGAGATATTGGAGCCGATTCTTCGGAATGCCGACTTCCTCGAACCAGATTTTCGCCGCTTCATGGTCGTCCTTGTAGACGGTCACGGAGAGCTTTTCTTTTGGGATCGCCAACCATTTTTTGTCGGTGAGGAATTCCCACGCCCAGAGAATCGCTTCGCGTTTGAAATAGTCGCCGAAGCTGAAATTGCCGAGCATTTCGAAAAACGTGTGATGGTACGCCGTACGGCCGACATTATCGATGTCGCCGGTTCGGAGACACTTTTGGCAGGTCGTCGCCCGGGTGAACTCCAATTTGCAGCGGCCCATAAAATGATCCTTGAACTGGTTCATTCCGGCCGGCGTGAACAGCACGGACCGGTCCCATTTGGGGACCAGTACGTCGCTCGGCTTGCGGACGCAACCTTTGGATTCAAAAAACGCCAAATACTTTTCACGGAGTTCGTTGGTTTTCATTTTTTTGATGGCCTCAGCACGACTTGAAAACAATGTCGAGCGATTCGGTTAACATTCTTCGCCAAAACAATTCAAGGAAAACCATTGTATCCGCTCCTCGATCGCTGGGAAGGGAGCGGGACGACGTTCACCGCTCCCCCTCTTCTGTGATTGCTTTTGAAAGAAGGACGCAAAATCGTTTTCGGCAGTCAGGAATCTCGTGGTTCTTCAAAAAGCTGCTGCATCAAGGTGTCCATATCGACGCGCTCCTCATCCTCGGGTTCCTCGTCATACTCATGGCCGAGGCGGAACGGATCGGAATCTTTTTCCCGTTTTTTGATCGCGAGACGCCGTTCATGCGATTCTTGGCCGATACTTTGGGAGATTTCCACGAATCGTTTGAAGCAGTTCAGGAAAAACCGAACCGTGATGCCGCTGTCGTACAGGAACTGATACTCGACGAACATCGTATCGTCATCCAGCAGCACGACGTTGGCGAGGATGAATTTTTTCGACATCGCGTTGACGAAAACCAGCTTTCGCTTCAGCGACGCTTCCGATCGAATGTGCAACGGGCAGTGGAACGTCACCAATTCCTTGTCATGATCGACGCGGATCATGAAATTCCAACCGGATTCCGTGCAAATGATCGTGTCCTCGTCGACATCATGCAACGGCTCGACATCGAACATCGCCTTTTCGAGAATCCACAGCAAGCTTTCCCGACTCACTTCGGAGGGCTGTAACAGCATGTTTTTCATGGTTTAACCGTTTGTTGAAGGTTGAAACGAAAGACAAGGAGTCCGCAGACGGTCAGGGGTGCCTGCAGACTCACGGCAATTCAAAAACGGGCCTATTCACCTTGAAAAAGGCGAAAACGACGGGAGTCGAAATAAAACAGCAGAAAATCGCCGTCACGGTCGATGAAACCGCAAACGAGGTCCAAGGGTTCGCGGAAATAAGCCGAACCGCTGTTTTTTTCTTCCTGATCGTAAATCGGCGTTTCCAAAACGTCGACGACGATGGCGGGTCTCCCATGAGGAGGCATCCGCTTGTTCTTACAGCCGGGCTTCCATTCGACGAGGTCACCCTGCTGAAAACGGTTCTTGGCCAGAAAATCACGGCCGACTTCCTTCAATTGTTCGATCGATTCCGTCGTAACGACATCGATCTCCTCATTGTCATCATGCTCCGAAAGCATCCCCTCCAGTTTACGCCGCAACGCCGGATCCAAGCTTTTTTTCTTTGCCATTGTTTCTCCTTCAACGGTTTTGGGGGTTGATAATCTATGTTCCTCTACTCATGATATCGCTTCCATGTGACACCTTCACCCCCCTCAACGAAGCCGGGACCTGCGATCCCGACTTTCCCTCTTTTCTTTTTCTGTTTCCCTGATATCATATTCAGTAAACTGTTGGAGTTTTTCGCCGAAAACAGGAAGTCGCCCTCCCCGGATAACCTCTACGGCAGATCACGATGAAAATTATCGTCGCACACATTCGGCCCAAAAAATGGACCGCCGTTCAGGAAGCGCTCAGCCAAATCGCGGTCGAACGCATGACGGTCGGCGACGTTCTCGGCTATGCCGAAGACCCGTTGTTGGATATTCTATCGGGCTCCGGTGAGTTAAAGCAATATGTGCAGATCATTATCGTGGTCAACGACGATTTTCTCGACCGAACCGTTGAGATGATTCAAAAAGTCGCCCGCACCGGCGCTTCCGGAGCCAAAGGGGACGGGAAAATCTTCGTCATCCACACCGACGAGGTCATCCGCATCAAAACCGGTCTGCGAGGAAAGGGAGCCGTTTAGCGATTCGTCAACGTCGACGGACTCACCATTACCGTTCTCATGCCTTTTCACGGAAAAACGATATTCTTTCTCGGCAAGCTTGCGGCGTCCAATCGCAAAGAGGCGACCGAACTCGTTCGTCGGCAACAGGGGCGGGTTGCCCGCGAAATCGGTCCCAACGTGAACGTCGTCGTCGTCGGCGACGGAAATGTCGTTACGCCAGACTGGAATCTCTGGAACGACAAACTCGACGCGGCAACACGGGAAGCGTTCGAAAACGGTTCGCTGGAAATCGTGTCCGAGGCGGTTTTTTGGGACAAAATCGGCGGCGACACCCCCCATGATCGGCCGGCGTCACCGCTCTACACGCCGTCGATGCTCGCCGAATTGAGCGGGCTGCCGATCTCGATGATTCGTCAACTCCAGCGGCGGCAATTGCTCGTTCCCCGAAAGCAGGTTCATCGCCTGCTCTATTTCGACTTCCAGGACGTGCTCCTCCTTAAAATCGTGCGAAATATGCTCGAGGCGGGCGTTTCCCTGAACGTCGCCGCCAAGCAGCTCGGACAATTTCACCAACGGCATTCGAAGAGACCGCTGAACGTCAACATCGACGGCAAGGATGTTCTGTTCCTCACGGAATCGGGGCCGGTCGACCAGGACGGGCAACGGCTTTTCTCATTCGTCTGGGACCGGGAATCCGAACCCGCAGACGCGTCTTCCTTTTCCGAAACGAATTTCGACGAACGGACCGAATCGCTGGCGACGCTCGACGAGGCTTTCCATTCGACCGGTTTCGATTGGGAGAGCCTTTGCGCCGCCGCATGGGAACTGGAGTCGTCCGGTGACCTGGACGGGGCGATCGACGTTTATCGTACGGCGTTGGCGGCCAATGGACCGAACGCCCAAATCTGTTTCCAAATCGCGGAGCTTCTCTACCGGCTCGGCGACCGGACTGCGGCGAGGGAGCGGTATTTCATGGCCGTCGAACTGGACGAGGAATTCGTCGAAGCCCGCGCTAATCTCGGTTGTGTTCTTGCCGAATTGGGAAACGACGAACTTGCCGCCGCCGCCTTTCGAGGGGCGCTCAAGTATCATCCGGACTACGCCGAAGTTCATTATCATCTCGGCATGCTTCTCGATCGCGTCGGCCTTCCCGAAGAGGGGGAAGAACACCTCCGACTCTTTCTCGAACTGATGCCCGACTCCCCTTGGGCGGAACGCGTCCTCGAAAAACTTTCCCCAAAGAAACGGGGATGAAACGCAGTGCAATCTCCGGACAAAAACGTCGACATGATGAAAGCCCGATTGCTCCTTGGTGTCGTTTTTATTTCCGTAACGATGTTTCAGTCGACCGCGGAGGAGTTGCCGATACAGCTTGACGACTCCTCTTACGAATCGCTGTTCAGGACCGCCCATGCTTACGAACAGGAAGAAACGTCAGGTTGGCACGGATACTTTTTTCGTTCGGAAACGCTTGACGCGATTGTCAAGTTCGGTCAAGTGGAACTTCTTTTCTGCGATATTTCACCGTTCAAGGAAAGTGTTTCCGAACACGAACGGGCTCATGTTCTACGAAACGCCGCACATTTCTCCGAAGAGGTTTCCGAGCGTTTATTCCGTGACGGCCGAATCGATGAAGGAATCGCTTTTCTGAAACGAATGCTTCCACCCCGCACCGCTTCGGACGGCATGCTCCGGATCGGTTACGTCAGCGACGCCCTTCTCGAACGAAAACAGTTCGAGACCGCCTGGAAAATCGCCGACTGCGGTTCGTTGCGGGATCGCGCCGGACGGGCACTCGATTATGTTCGCAAAACGATCGCCAAAACGTACAAGGAAAAGAATTTCATGGCGATGATCCTGGAACGAAATCGTTCCCCCTTCGTGGCGGGCGAGGACGAAGTCGGGATTTTTCGTAACGAAGCAAACAAGGCGGTCGATTATCTCCGGACTCTTTCCGAAAAAACCGTTGATCCTCAGGACCGCGAAGTCGTCGAAAACAGTTTCATTCCCGAAGCGTTGGCGTACGTCGGGCGGTCCGATGAAGCGTATGCGATTGTCGAACGAAAAGATGCCGCGTTCCTTCCTTTCGACATTCTCCAAGTCATCGTGAAGGAACGCCGTGAAAACGGTACGGCGCAGGAGGTCGACCGATGGTTTACGAAAGTTCGCCGGCTTTACACCGAGGGAAAAGTTCGCGGTGGAATCGACCACCCGGCGGCGACGACCTTTCTTTGGCCGTGTCTCGATTGCGGTAAATACCACGATGCGTTGGACGTCATCGAAAAATTCGCCGGCGAACCGCGTGGCTACACCGGTTCTCCCGACGGATATTTCGACTATATTCCAAGACTTAACATTAAGACATGTTTTCGTTACAATTCGAAAGAGCTTGTCGGCCGTTTGATCGCCTATCACGACGAAACGGCGAACGATCCGACCGGCTTTGCCATTGTTCGAGATGGGAAGCGGATTCCGCAAAACCGGTTTCAATTTTATTCCCAAATCGTCAAAGCGCAACTGAATCTCGGTCTCGTGGAAAAAGCTCTCCTGTCTCTCTCGAAGATCGTCGAGCCGTTGGAAGCTCTCGAATCGCTGGTCGATATCGATGTTTATTGTGTCGAAAACAGGACGCCGGACGAAACGGCCCGCATCGAAAACGAGGCGATTGCGATTTTCAAAAACGTCGACGGGGTCAAAGAACATGAAATGGGCGATTATTATCTCATCGATTTCTACGCAAAAATGGCGGTTCGCTTGATGAAAGACGGTGATGATGTTCGGGGGAAACAATATCTCGAAACGGCAATTCGCAAGTCCGAAGAATATTCAGTCGACGAAGAAAAAAAGGAAAACCGACGACTTGAATCGTCGTCGACACTGGCGAGCATTATCGGAACGCTGGTCGAAGCCGACCGCCTTGATGTCGCGGCGGATCTCGCCGACCGATTTAACGAACGGTATATCATGCCGGAAAAGCGGCTTTGCATCGCCGAAAAATGCTTGGACGCCGACAAAACGGGAAAAGCGAAACAAGCACTCCGAAAGGCGTTCGACGATTATTCCCGTGCAAAAAACTTCGTCCCCCGGCAATGGATTGCCGATTACGGCCGCATGGGAGCGATCGCCGTCAAACTCGACGATAAAGAGTTTTTCTATGAGATATTGAATGCGGGGACCGATCTCGCGAAGAAATTCAATTGGTACGAAAGCGACATTTTTTCAAGCCAAGGACTTGCCGATTTCGTGAAGGGATTGGCGAAGTACGGTGACATGGATCATCCGCTGTTCAAGGAATCGGAGAAGATCGGCGACGGATTCAAGACGCCTCGGTGCCGTGCTGTTCTGTTCAATGCGCTCGGCGTGAGTCGGGCAATGCTCGGCGATCACGTCGACGCTCGGCGGCTGTTGAAGAAAGGAATCGAATCGCAAAAAGCCGATCCGCTCAAAACACTTTCGGCGTATTGTCCCGCGATCGTCGAAGCGAAATCATACGCTCCCTGATTCTCTTGGCGATCACGATCGAAACATACGTTCCATGGGGGTTCCACGAATCGTTTCGGCAAGCGTTTTCGAATCGAGGTTGCGTGGATCGACGGTTCCTTGCATGGTGTCGGGACGATTCCACGGGCAGGCGTTTTGGCAATGATCGCAACCGAAAAATCGGTCGCCGCGTTTGTCGATAATTTCGGACGAAATCTCGCCGCGATGTTCGATCGTCCAATAATTCAGGCAGCGGCGGGCGTCCAGCACAAATGGTTCGACGATCGCTCCGGTCGGACAGGCATCCAAACAACGGCGGCAGTTGTCGCACGGCGCCCATTCGGCGGAACATGTTGTTTTTTGTAACGGCTCCGTCGAAAGGAGAGCGGCGAGAAAAAACGTCGAGCCGAACTTTTCGTTGAGCAGCATCGTGTTCTTGCCGATGATGCCGAGTCCGGCGTCGACGGCGAATTGTCGTTCGAGAATCGGAGCCGTGTCGACGACGCCACGGCAACGCCCGTTCGGAGCAAGCTCGCGATGTCGTTTTGAAAGCTCCTTAAGTCGGGGACGAATCCAATCGTGGTAGTCGATTCCCCGGGCGTATCGGGCGATTCCCTTCAGCGGCAACCGGAGCGGTCCGTCGGCGAGAACTTTTTCGTACGAGACGCCGAGCATCAACACCGACCGGACATTTTCCAGGACGAATTTCGGATGCGACCGTACTTCGATCTTGTCGGCGAGGTAATTCATCCCGGCATGCATTTCGGCGTCGATCCAACGTCGAAACGCCGCAAACGTCGACGGCTCCGTTGCTTCGGTTGCGCCGACGAGTTCGAAACCGAGAGCGATCGCGGCGTCGTGGAGTTGGTCGTACATCGGTTACGAAAAATTCAGCGTCGCAAAATAATCGTCGATCGTTTCGGCGCGGCGGATCATTTTCACGGAGCCGTCTTCTCGTAACAGCAATTCGGCGCAACGCAATTTGGCGTTGTACTGGAATCCCATGGCGTAACCATGGGCACCGGCGTCGTGGATCGCAAGAAGATCGCCGATTTCGATTTTCGGCAACTCCCGGTTCACGGCGAATTTGTCGCAATTTTCGCACAGGGAACCGACCACGTCGACAACTTCATTCGGACGGTTCTCCACGTCGCCGAGCACCGTGACGTGATGGTACGCTCCGTACATTCCCGGCCGCATCAAGTTCGCCATGCAGGCGTCGACGCCGACGTAATTTTTGTACGTTCGCTTCTCGTGAATCGCCCGTGTGATGAGCGTTCCCGATTCGGCGGCGACGAGACGACCGGATTCCGTGAAAATTTTCAGCGGATCGAGCGGCGTTCCGGTGATCAACTTGTCGTATTCGGCGTGGACGCCGTCGCCGATCTTTTTCATATCGAGCGGCGTCTGTTCGGGCTTATAGGCAACACCGAAGCCGCCGCCGAGATTCACGAACTCCAACCGCACGCCGAGTTTTCGATCCAGTTCCCGAGCGAACTCGAACATCGTCTTCGCTGTCTGCACGAAAAATTCGTTGTCGAGCAGATTCGAGGCGACCATCGTATGCAAACCGAACCGCTTGACCCCTTTCCGTTTCAGGATTTCGAATCCGTCGAAAATTTGGGCCGTCGTCAGACCGTATTTCGCGTCGACGGGATTGCCGATCACACTTTCGACGTCACGCAACGGACCGGGGTTCCAACGGAAGGAAAGCAAATCGGGCAACCCGACATTTTTTTCCAGGTACGAAACGTGTGTGAGGTCGTCGAGATTGATGACCGCGCCGAGTTGCGCCGCCTTGGCATATTCCGCCGCAGGCGTGTTGTTCGACGTGAACATGATCTCTTCGCCGAGGATGCCGACTTTTTCGCACAAAATCAATTCCGGCAGGCTGGAGCAATCGCCGCCGAGTTTTTCGTCTTTGAGAATGGCGAGCAGGCTCGGATTCGGGTTCGCTTTGACGGCGAAAAATTCCTTGAAACCGGGATTCCACGCAAACGAGTCGTTGAACAATCGGGCATGGTTGCGCAACGTTTTCTCGTCGTAAATGTAAAACGGCGTCGGGTATTGTTGTGCGAGCTTTTCGAGAAACTCACGGCCGAATGGGAGATTTTTGGTTTGCATATGTCGTTTCGTCGGCAGGGGTTGGAACGCGAATACGCTGTCCCCGCTCCCCCGGGAGAGGGGGCATTGTGGGTGGAATTGTCGAAAATTATCAGATGAACCGGTGCGTCTCTGGGATACACCATTCTTATCACTTGCGGAACGTCGCTCGCCCCTCACCCTAGCCCTCTCCCGAGGGAGAGGGGAGGGAAATCAACGCCTTCACAAGCATCAACGCCGCCCCCTATCCGAAAACGCTCTCATTCGTGCTCCTCCGAGGGCAAGGACGACATGTTGGTTTTACAACCGTTTCACGAATCCTAAGTCGAGCGAAAACGCCCAGATCATCACGAACAACAGCAGCGCGAGTCCGAGATAGCTCAGGATGATCAACACGTTTTCGTTCGGCGGCTTCCGGAAAATTCCTTCATACGCCAGGAACAGGAGGTGTCCGCCGTCGAGCACCGGAATCGGCAAAATGTTGATCACCGCGAGGTTCGCGCCGATCAAGCAGAGAAACAGCAGGTACGAGCCGAACCCCTTGTCGACGAACATGTACGCCACCCGAACGATCGTTACCGGACCGCCGAGAGCTCGCGGTGAAACTTCGCCGCCGAGCCGTTTCAAAAATTTGAAAACGGAAAGCGAATACTCGACCATCTTCCCGGTTCCGAGCGACAACGCTTCGCCGAAATTCTCGATTTTCACGGTCGCCATTTCGGCGGTGAAGCCGAGGCCACGGTCCGTGTTGAACCAATCTTTCGAGTCGAACACCGGAATATCGAACGGTTTCTTCGCCGCCCCGTCCGGTCCGGAAAGTTCCAGGCGGACCACGGCAATCGGTTCGAAAGAATCGTCCGATTTCTTTTCCGCATCGGATTTTTTCGGCTTTTGCGGAGCACCCTGGAGCAAGAGTTCGAGGATGTACGGTAAGTTGATCTTGTCTCCGATCGAGTGGAACGTAAATCCATCCTTATCGGTCGAACAGAAGGTTGTCCGGTACAGTTCGATTCCGTTCATGAATTTGACCGACTCGACTTTCGCTCCGATCGGGATATTCAGGGTCGCCGCCGGAGAATCCTTCTCGACACCGGCAACGATCGGAAGCGTGTCCCAAGCGAGGCCGAGTGCCGTGCTGCCGATCGGATCCTTCATCGACAACGCCGCGAAATGGGGGATGATCGTTTCCGTTGACAGGCCGACGGTCGCCGTTTTTACGGTGCCGTCCTTTTTCTTCACGACGATTTCAATCGATTTCTTTCCTTCGTTCTGTCTGCGGAGAATCAGTTGTGTCAATTTCATCGGGTCGACTTCGGTACTACCATCGACGCTTTGGATCACGTCGCCGATTTCGATTCCCTGCTTTGCGGCGTCGGAGTCGGAACGGACCATCGTGATCGGTCCCATGCCGAAACGGACGCCGATCTCTCGCATCGGAACAGCTGGGATTTCAACGTCGATCTTGTCGTTCGGCGTGTCCTTCGAGGCAAAAACACAGGGGAGGGGCCGGTCGATATTTTGTAACTGGAGTCGTGAAAACCCCGCGTAGGAATCGACCGGTTTGCCGTCGGCTTCCATGAGCCGCAGATTCGATTTCTTCAACGAATCGAGCGTTTTCTTCGAATAAAATCGCTTCGCCCAGTCTTGAACGGGATTCTTTTCCGAGCCCATGTCGAGCGTCTGAAGCGGGCTGACACCCATACTCGGAGCCAAATCGTTTTTCCGCTTTCGGGGAATCACGGTCTTTTCGATGTTTCCCACACCGGGACGGTCGATCGAGAGCTTGACGCCGTTTTCACCGCCGATCATCGCATTCTGGATGTCGTTGAACCACCGAATCGGGGTCCCGTCGATCGCCGTGATCTTGTCGCCGACGTGTAAATCGGCTTGCCAGGCGGGAGAGCCGGGAATCAGGTTGCCGACCATCGGCGCGACATCCTTGACGCCGACCAGATACGCCGCCGTGCCGCAGACGATCGCGAACAGGAAGTTCATCACCACCCCGGCGACGATGATCGCCATGCGCTGCGGAACCGACTTCGCCAAAAAACTGTCCGGCGGAATGATTGCGAGGTTCGTGTTAGCCGCATCGGCCTCCGATGCGCTCTGAGCAACAGCCTCATTCGGATTGGGGGGGAAATCCTGCGGCTCGTTTGCCGGTTCGTTTGTGGAGCCGATTCCTTTCCCTTTGAGTTCGGACGGATTGTCTTCCTGGCCGAGCATTTTGACGTAACCGCCGAGTGGAAAGACGCCGAGGCCGTACTCCGTTTGTCCCCATTGGAACTTGAAGAACCGGAGTCCCCAAAAGTCGAACCAAATGTAAAATTTGTCGCAGCGGACGCCGCAAGCACGGGCAACCGCGAAATGGCCGAATTCGTGAACAATGATCAACGCGTTGATCCCGATGATCACGAGCAGAATGTTGTAAGCGACCTTGCCGACCACCGAAAACGTCGTCGGATCCGTCGAGAGAGCCCAAAGAAGATGTTGCATGTCAAAAATAGTTGTTAGCCGCGTCGGCATCCGACGCGAAGGTCAATGTACACGGAAATTACGTTTTAACAAGGGTCAACCCTCCCTATCGGTCGGGACTACGAGCACTTCGACTTGGAAAATCTCCTCAATGGGCCGCTGGAAAATCGCCGCGAGTTTGAACGCCAAACCGAGCGACGGCGTGTATTTACCGGACTCCATCGCAATGATCGTCTGTCGGCTGACCCCCGCTTTTTGGGCGAGTTCCTCTTGCGTCATCTCACCGTGGTCGAATCGGAGCCGCCGGACCGAATTCGTGATTTTGTTCATCAGCGAACCTCCTTGTCGGCGTCTTCCCCTTTGTAATAAAAGAGGAGCAGCGTCACCGAAAAGAGGAGCACGCCGACGACCATTCCGCATGTCGACGGAAGCCAGAACACGCTCAACGGAATGGCGTCGAACCCGAATCGGACGCGATAAACGAAGTCAAGCAGCCCGTTCAAGGCGTAAATCACAGCGACACCGTTGGCGAACCCGATCAACGCCGACCGCTGAAGAAACGAGACGTCCCGTTCGTCGTTCGGCTCCTTTCGGAAGACGAAGAGCCAGAAAATCGGGAGCAATCCTAGCATTCCAAGGAAGCCGAAGCCGCCCCTTGCCCGATCCGCTCCGACGAACGGCCAAGCGATCAGGAACGCCGCCATGCAAAGCACGAACACCCCCAAGCAATACCATGCGGTGAACAAATTGCGGTACATCGTCGTCTCTTTCGGCATTTAATGTCAAGGTTGATTGACTCATTGTATGGACTATCGCACTTTTTGTCAAGCCGACTTTACATTTTGTTGTGAAGATTTGGCGCGAGCTGAAAAAGTTCACCATCAGAGACATGCAGATTGCTCGTTTTCCGGAACGTGCCGCACGAAATCCCGGAAGCGACACGACGAACCGGATTGTCGCAACGTTTGACGAAAGGGGTGTACGTTTCCGTAGTACAAAGTTAACGAAATAGTGTTCGTCATCCCCGCGCAGGCGGGGACCGAGACGAAGGAGGCAGTAAACCGTTTGCATCCGTGAATATCGCGTGCAAGAGCGCATTGAAAATAAATCTCGAGGTCCCCGCCTGCGCGGGGATGACGATACCTTGTCCCTTTTCACGAAGATTATTCCCCTAACTTTGTACTAGGGAGCGACTTTGAGATTTTCCCAACGGACCTTCCATTTACCGTCTTGGGGAAAACCGGGAACATCGCCGTCGGGGGCGCCGTCCCAACCGGCGCACATCATCGCGGCGACGTACAATAATCCGCCGTTGCCGGGCAAATACGGACACGGTCCGCCGAGATTCACGCCGCGCTCGTCGTCTTGGTTGCGCGGTGAATCATGGAGAAGCATGTCGATCGCTCCGTCGGGGTCGCCGTTGCGGACGAACGACATGGCGATCCACGGGAAGTCCCAGCCCCAGCATTTCGACCAGGTCCATTCCCGTTTCATTTTTTCGATGGTCCGTTTCGAAATCGCCGGATCGACGCCGTCCATAGCGGGGAGCATTCCGAAAACGCCGGCCATGTCGGGGTGCTCCCAATTCCGTTTCGTGAATTCGTCGAGCCAGTCGACGGACCTTGCGTAGATCCTGCCGTCTTTGGGATCGTCGACCGTCGGCAATTGAGCAAGATTTTTTCGGACGTTATCCCAATTCTCGTTGCGCGGCTTTCCCATCCGTTCCCGCCAACGGTTCGCAATGTCCAAGCCGAAACGCCAATACGCCAGATCGAACACCGTGTCCTTTGAAATTCCGACTTCACTGGGGGGCATGACGGGATCCAAATGGAACACGCCGTGTTCGTCTTTGACGGCGTAATCGACCATGTTTTCGGCGGTTCCGTCGAGAATGTCAGCCCATTTTTCGAGCGTCTGCGGCGTCGGCCTGTTACGATATTCCAGTTCGGCGAAGAACATCGGATGCTGCTGCTTCCAGAGCAGGACCTGATTGCCGACCCACGGAGCGGTGCGTCCTTCGGGACCGACGGACTTGCCCCATTTGTACCCCTTGTATCCGAGCTGTTCGGCGAGTTTTTTCGCGATCGGCTTGAATTTATCGTAACATCTCAGGGCTTCGTCGGAACATTCGAGGCGATCCCAGAGAGCGCAGTGGGCGAGATGCCACCAGACCATTTCCATGTGAAACTGTCCGCGCCACGGATCGGTTGCAAGAAGTCCGCACTCCGCCGAACACCAGGTTCCCGCCGTGTTGCAACGCATCAGGTACTGCGACAGCACGATCCGCCGTTCGAGTTCCCGAGAGCGCGGATCCGTGCTCCCGGAAAGATCGATTGCACCGCCGCTTTGCCAGAAATCGCACCATTGTTTTTGAGAACGATCCAAAACAGAAATTAACTCGGCGGATTCTTTCGGTTTAGAATTTTCGCTCGGAAAAGAAATCGTCATCGCCAAAGAATCATTTTTCTTCCCGAACCGAAAAATATGTTTGGCGGTATCCTGACTTGATAAGTCGCCGCCGTTCCAATGGATTTCGACCGGATATTCCAATGAATCCGCTTTTCGAAGGAGTTGCAATGAGTTTTGACGTCTGTGCGCTTCTTCTTTTTCAACAACCGTCGTCTCATGTCGCTCCGAGAGATCGAATTTTCCGACCCAAGCTCCATTCTGTTCGGTAGGATATGGAAAATCAAGCACGACTTCCAAATCATTCCCAAGCAACTCGGAATTGACAAGAACTCCAAGGAGACCATTCGGAGCAACGCACGCTATGACGATGACTTCCTTATCGTCAATCTCGAACGTACTTTTATGGATGCCGTTCCAAAGGCTCAATTTTCGTTTCAGTTTTTTGATTTCATCCGGTTTGATTTCGACGCCGCCGGGCCGCATCAACCGAATACGGGCCAGATTGGCGATGTGCGGATTGTCGAACATCCATTGTCGTAACGGTTCGAATCCCTGCGGCAACGCCTTGTCCCCTTGGCCCGGTCGGCAGCGGCCCTGTTGGAACGAGCCGGTTTCGGGAACGTCCTTCATCGTAAACCCGTCCGGCAGCGGCGAACGGTGCCAGGCGTCATGCGACATCACGTTGCCGCCGAACGTTTGCAGCCCGGTGCCGTCGACCGTCACGCAAAAGTTGCCGTTGCCGAGCGGAAGCTGCAACAGCAAATCGCCCGACTCGATGTTGTGCCGCTCGACCACCGCACGGCGGTCGATCTTCTCGGCGGCGATCGCAAGCGTTGCGACGAAGAAAACGAAAAATGAAATCGTGTGTTTCATGGTGTTCAACAAGAACGAGGAGAAAAGAGATGAAAAAAGCTTCAGAAAAACCGTGTGTCATTTCGACCGTAGCAAAGCGGAGGGAGAAATCTCACCCCTCGCGCAATGGCCGGAATTTCAAGCACTTCGGCGAGTGTGAGATTTCACGCGGAGCCTGTCCCGAGAGATTGAGGGGCTCGAAATGACGGAATTACTTCTTTGCCTTTCATTACTTCCACCGTTTGGCGACGTTCTCTTTCATGAACGCCAGGGCGTCTGTCGCGAGTTGCGTTTCGCTTTCGTACATTTTTCGCCAGATTTTCGTCGCGGCGACCAGTTTCGGCAGCGACGCTCCGAACGCTTCGACGACCATCAAGCCGTCGTAACCGATTTCGTGCAGCGTGTCGAACACGGCGTCCCAACGGACGTTCCCCTTCCCCGGCGTACTGCGGTCGTTCTCCGAAATGTGAACGTGTTGCAAAAATCCTTTCGTCGTCCGAATCGCTGCCGGAATATTCTTTTCCTCGATGTGAGCGTGGAATGTGTCGAACATCACGCCGCAGCCGGGAACGTTCACCTCTTTAACGTAACGGACGCCGTCCGCCATCGTGCTGAGGAAATACTCCTCGAAACGGTTCAAGCACTCCACGCCGATCTTGACGCCGACCTTTTTCGCATGTTCGGCGACTTCACGTTGGCCGTCGACGCAACGCTTCCAGTCGTCGGCGGTCGGTCCGGCTCCAGTGAACTCGCCGAGCGCCGAATAATTGTCGCCGACCATGATCGAACAGCCGGCCGCGGCACAGCAGTCGAGAATCTTCTTGTTCGCGTCGATTCCCGTCCGATGAATCTTCGGATCGGCCGAAATCATGCTCTCGGTCGGTCCGAACGCGCACGCCGCCGAGCGGAGGAATCCGAGTTCGTCAAGTTTCTTCCCCCATTTGGCGGCGTTGGCAACGTCCTTGTCGAACATCGGCAGTTCGACCACATCGTAGCCGATCTTCTTGACCGTGTCCAAAATCGGGAACTTGTCGTCCGACAGCGTGTCCGTCCAAAGCAGCAGATTGATTCCGAATTTCATCGTTTCGCTCCTCATGTAAAAGGGTTGGTCCGGCCGTTTCGAGTTCGGCTACGCACTAATTTACACGCCAACGGCACAAATTGCACCAACCAAGCCGAAAAATCTCGACGGAACCGATACGGACACTCCAATCGCCGATCATGCCACGGCTTACCTTGACATGTGCGACGGAAAACGGTAAGTTCATTTTTTATTGCCACCCCTCGATTCATTCTCATGCCGAACGTCGACCATGACAAAAATCAAACGGATTCTCGTAACAGGCGGCGCCGGGTTTCTCTGCTCTCATCTCTGTGAACGGCTCGTCGCCGACGGCCACGACGTGATCTGCGTCGACAATTTTTTCACAAGCCAAAAGTCGAACGTCGCCCATCTGCTGGGGAACCCGAACTTCGAGTTGATTCGGCACGACATCACGGTCCCCATCTATTTGGAGGTCGACGAGGTTTATAATCTGGCGTGTCCCGCGGCACCGGGGCATTACCAATACAATCCGGTCAAGACGATGAAAACGTCGCTTGCCGGTTCCATGAACATGCTCGGCTTGGCGAAGCGTTGCCGGGCGAAGATCCTCCAGGCGTCGACCAGCGAAGTGTACGGCGATCCGGAAGTCCATCCGCAGCCGGAATCGTATCGCGGCAGCGTCAATCCGATCGGACCGCGAGCCTGTTACGATGAGGGAAAGCGGGCCGCCGAAGCGCTCTTCATGGACTATTTCCGGATGCACCGCATGCCGATTCGGATCGTGCGGATTTTCAACACTTACGGTCCGCGCATGCATCCTTACGACGGTCGGGTCGTCTCGAATTTCATCCGGCAGGCGCTTCTCGACGAACCGATCACGATCTTCGGTGACGGCAAGCAGACCCGTTCGTTTTGTTATCGGGACGATCTTATCGAAGCGATGATCCGCATGATGGACAATGAAGAAGGGTTCATCGGCCCGGTCAACATCGGCAATCCGACGGAGTTCACGATTCGGGAACTCGCCGATCTGACGGTCAAGTTGATCGGTCGTCGCGTAACATTCGTTGAGAAACCGCTCCCGATGGACGACCCGCGTGTTCGGAAACCGGACATTTCACTTGCGCGGGAAAAGCTCCATTGGGAGCCGACGGTTCCGCTGGAAGAAGGGCTCCGCCGGACGATCGCCTGGTTTCGCGGTATCGATTTCGACCAATACCGTCCGCCAACCCCGCTTTATTGACGGATCATGCAACATTTCCATCACATTGTCGCGGTCGCCGCCGCCGGGGGTGTCGGAACGCTTTGTCGTTATGGCATCGGGCATCTGACACGGGATACGCAGTTTCCCTGGGGGACGTTCATCGCGAACATGCTTGGCTGTTTTCTTTTCGGCATCACGGCGGAGCTTTTGACGACGAACCGCCTGTCGATTGAGTGGAAGGCGATTTTGATGACTGGCTTTCTCGGCGGCTTCACGACGTTTTCCGCGTTCGTGATGGAGAACCACCAATACTTTCAGTCACGCCAATGGACGATGTTGGCCGTTCACATCATCGTGCCGAACATCCTCGGCATCGTCGCGGTGATTGCCGGAATCGCTTTTGTCTCCCATTTAAGCGGTACTCCGCGCATCTGATTTCGCCGGTACTCCGCGGATTGCGCCGAAATCTTCGGTTCGCGGGTTAAACATCCGGTGTGTTTTGAGAACGATATTGGTCGATTCCTCGTTCACAACGAGTGCTTCCGTTGCGGGTCGCCTCTTCCATTATTTTACGGTTCCGGGCGACGTTGGCTTTGGAGTTTTCAGGATGATAAAGATGGTAGGCGATCGCTGCAAACCTCAAATTGCGACGTACGATGCCAAGATTGGCCAGTCGTGCGGCGAATTCGATGTCTTCGTATCCCCAACCGACGAAGGTCTCGTTGAAACCATTGGCCTGATCGATGTCTTCACGCCAGAACGATGTGTTGCACCCATGAATGCCTCGATACAGGCTCCTGTTCCAAGGTCGACCGAGTAAAAACGCCAACAGCGGCAAACGAATCATGTTCTTTCGATGGGAAACCCCCTTGCTGAAGAACCCGACTCGAAGTTCACCGGAAGCGAGCGTTTGAGCGGTTTTTTGGGAGGATAAAGTCGCCCGACATCCCTGGATCCACTGCCGCGGCTTAGCAAAACGAGCGTGATCTTCGATGAAATGGGAATCCAACACGAGATCACCGTCGACGATGACGATGTAGTCGCCGGAGGATGCCGCGATTCCTCGATTTCGTGACGCCGCCAACCGAAATCCATCGTCCGGCTGCCAGGAATGCAACAACGGTACCGGAGAACGACGGGTGAGTTCATGGACGATTTCTGCCGTGTCCTCACGAGAACCGTCGTCCGCAACGACGATTTCGTCGGGGAGCCGCGTTTGGCGGAACGCCGATTCGACGCATAATTTCAGTGCGTCTTTTCGATTGTAGGTCGTAATGAGCAATGAAATTCGCATGAAATCAGGTATTTCAACCGCGTTCTGCTCCGAATTCTTCGTTCATGGGTGAATTAATCGCCGTGACGGATCATTGCTTCTTCTTCGGCGGCGTGCCGTTCCGCTTTTTTGCGGCTGTGCTCCAAACCGGCATTGATGTGTTTCTCGCAGAACTCGGCGAAGCTCTGCATGATCACGAAGAGCACCGGCGAAACATAAACGCCGATCAATGTTTCCATGAGGAGTCCGCCGAACACGCAGCTTCCGATCGCGCGGCGGCTGTTCGCTCCCGCACCGGTGGCGAGCACCAGCGGCAGCACGCCGAGGATGAACGCGAACGACGTCATCATGATCGGCCGAAGTCGCAATCGTCCCGCTTCGTAGGCCGATTGAACCAGCGGCGTTCCCTGGTGTCGTTTTTCCCGGGCGAATTCCGTGATGAGGATCGCGTTCTTCGCCGAGAGCCCGACCATGAGCACCAGACCGATCTGCGTGTAGAGGTTGATCTCCGTTTTGCCGTGTACCAACCCACTGACGACGACCGCCGTGAGCGCCCCGGCAACGCCGAGAGGCACCGCCATCATGATGATGAGCGGGGTCGACCAGCTTTCGTATTGGGCCGCCAGAATCAGGAAGGCGAACACGATCGACAGCGCGAAAATCACCATCGTTTGGCTGCCGACCCGTTTTTCCTGGAACGTCATGCCGGTCCATTCGTAGTTATAACCGTCCGGCAGCGGGATCATTTCCATTTTTTCGATCGCCTGTCCGGTACTCTTGTCGGGGCGGACGATTCCCATCATCGACGCACTGGGGAAGAGGTTGTACCGCGTCAAAAGTTGCGGTCCGGAGATTTCCTTGAGCGTCACGAACGAACTGAGCGGAACCATGGTCCCCTTGTTGTTTTTGACTTTCATCGTCAACACGTCGTTCGGGTTATCCCGAAAATCCCCACGAGCTTGAACGTAAACGCGGAACGTTCGACTGAACTTGTTGAAGTCGTTGATGTACGCCGAACCGATGTTTGTTTGCAGCGCGGCGAAAACTTCCGTGAGCGAAAGTCCCATCTTGATCGCCTTGTCGCGGTCGATGTCGAGATAGAGCCGCGGCGCGTTCGGATTGAACGGCGTCATCGCCATCATGATCGTTCCGACGGGGATACCGCGAGCGGTGTCTTCGCTGTCCAGAGCGGTCGCTTTTGCTTTGAGGTCTTCCAAAACGTGATACATCGTCGCCGGTCCGGAGTCCCGTTCGTCGGTTAGAACGTATTGGATACCGGTCGTCATGCCGAGCCCCATGATCGGCGGCGGCGTAAACATTTGGATTTCCGCTTCGGGAATCTTATCGAAGAGTTTCTTCAAACGAGCTTTGATCGCATCGACCTGCAGTTCGGCTGGTTTGCGGTCTCTCCACGGTTCGAGCGGCAGAATCGCGATTCCGAGGTTGGAGCCGGCGCCGCCGAGGAACGAGAAACCGTTGATGAGCATCCAGTATTTGACCCCCGGCTTGCCGATTTCCGCGATTTCCGCGGCTTTGTTTTGGTTGAGGTATTTCTCCACTTTACCGAGAACTTCCGCCGTTCGTCCTTGGGTCGCCCCTTCCGGCAACTTGATGTCGACGAAAATCACCCCTTGGTCCTCATCGGGGAGGAATCCCTTCGGCAGCAAGTTAAACGCGTTGTACAGGACAACGATCAAGCCGAACCAGCAGAGCAGGATAACCGGCGCGATGAAAATCATTCCCTTGACGGTTCGCAGATAAAAGTTGGCGAAACCGTCGAAGAAGAAGTTGAACATTTTGAACGGAATCGCCTTGCGGTTTTTCGGAATCGACGGCCGCAGCAGAATTCCGCACAGGGCCGGCGCAAGGGTGATCCCACAAATTCCGGAGATTCCGACCGCCCCGGCAATGGTCAAGGCGAACTGTTTATAGAGTTTACCGACGATTCCCGGCATCATTGCGGTCGGGAGGAAGATCGCCATCATGACGAGCACCGTCGCAACGACCGGCCCGAACACTTCGTTCATCGATTTCTTGGCGGCGTCGTGGGGGGGGAGTTTTTCCTCGTCGATGATGCGCTGCGTGTTTTCGACGACGACGATCGCATCGTCGACGACGATCCCGATCACCAGGACTAGGCCGAGCAT
>JAVBPI010000068.1:0-10379 GCA_031549705.1 Thermoguttaceae bacterium | reverse complement strand
AAAAATTAAAGCTTTACTTAATAAATGTTTCGTTTTCTTGGTATTATCATTTCTGGCGGTTTTTTGTTTCGAGAAACCCCTCTCGGGGGTTACATGACCCATTTTTCGGGCCACAAATCAAAAAAACACACGACAGGGATTTTTGCATTAATCCACTCATTAATTTTAGCAGGTAATGGGATTTCGGCAAACGCTATTTGTCAAATTGTTGCAGTTTTTTGAAAAAGCTGTATGATTTTGAAGCAGAACGCCGCTTCCTGACGGGCGCGGTTCGATTCATTGTCCTCCGTTTTCTGACCGGCGTCTTAAACCGCGCAGCCGAAAAATATGAACTACCCCCTCGTTTTCGGTTTTCTCGGTATTGTCAGTTACATTCTCGCGGCGTTCATGCTGGTTTGCCTGCCGTGGGCGCATCCGTTCCTTGGCGGCGTTTGGGAATTTGAACAGCGTGGTGTCTTCGGACTGCTCGGTTCGGTCGCGGTCTGCGTCTCGCTCGGCATCTTGTTTCAATGCCTCGGGCGGAACGCTTCGGAGCACTTTTCGAAAAAGGACGCGACCGCGATTGTCTGCTTGAGTTGGATTCTGGCGACGATTCTCGGAGCGATGCCGTATCTCTTTTCGGGAACCGAACGGATTCAAAAGGTTCCGATGAGCGTTTGCGACGCCCTGTTCGAATCGCAATCCGGCTTCAGCACGACCGGCGCGACGATTTGCGGCGAGGTCGAACGTCCCGATCTGATGCCGCGTTGCATTCTTTTCTGGCGCAGCCTCACCCATTTTCTCGGCGGGCTCGGCATCATGGTCCTTTTTGTCGCGATTTTGGGACAGGGATCTTTCGGCAA
Source organism: Thermoguttaceae bacterium (assembly GCA_031549705.1). Taxonomy (GTDB): domain Bacteria; phylum Planctomycetota; class Planctomycetia; order Pirellulales; family Thermoguttaceae; genus WRKP01. Next base: position 9,537 of record JAVBPI010000068.1, on the reverse strand, counting down.
AGCGATGATGCGATTCGAGTGGAGCGGAAAATCGAGCCCGAAAGAACGAATGCAACGTCTCGCGATCGTGCTTTTCAAAATTTACGTTACACTCAACATCGTCATGACCGCCGCGCTGGTCGTGCAAGGGGTCTCGCTTTTCGACTCGCTGTGTCATTCGTTCGGTGCCGTCGCGACCGGCGGACTCAGCACGTTCAACGCCAGTATTGGACATTTCGCCGCCAACCACTATACCTGCACCGCGTCGATCGAATGGACGATCACGTTGTTCATGTTTCTCGGAGGAACGAACTTCGTCCTCTTTTATTGGGTCTCGCTCCACAAACCGGAACGTCTGTTTCGCGACACTGAATGGAGGGCTTACCTCGGCATCATTCTCCTTGCGACGTTCGTGATCGTTTGTTTCGGAATTCGCAACAACGATTTCGACAACTTCGGAACCGCTGATACGCCGATTTTTCAATCGGTTCCGCCGATGCACGATCCTACGTTGGAACAGGCGGAAGCCGAGTATGATGCGGAGGTCTTTCATGTCGAGGAATCTGAATTGACCATTAAAATCATCCCCAAGGAACTGCCGATTGCGAAAGAGCCTCGCGAGCCGATGCCGGTTTCCATGGCGGTTCGAACCGTGATGTTCCAGGTCGTTTCCCTGATGACAACGACCGGTTATGTCACGGATGAATACGAAAAATGGAGCGGTTTGTCCTGCGGCATCCTGCTATTCCTGATGTTTGTCGGTGGCTGCACGGGAAGCACGTCCGGCGGTTTCAAGGTGCTCCGCGTCGTTTATGTTTGGAAACTGCTGCCGCTCGAAATCGAAAAGGCGTACCGTCCCAATGTCGTCCGCCCGTTGTTGATCGACGGCGTCCCGGTCGACAAAGACGTCGTGCAACGAATTTTCGTGCACTTTACGATCATGACGGTCGTGTTCATTTTCGGAACATTGTTCGTTCTGGCGTTCGAACCGCCGTCGACCTGGGGGGTGCTCCATGTGGCGGGAGACCGTAAACTGGTCGACACGGCCAGCGCGGTTGCGTCGTGCATGAACAACGTCGGGCCCGGTCTCGGGTTGATCGGCGCCCGCGAGAATTTCGGCGGATTCAGCGAAATGTCGAAGTTCCTTTTTACGTGGCTGATGTTGCTCGGCCGCCTCGAATTTTTCGTCGTTTTGTCGTTGTTTCATCGGGGGTTCTGGACCGGCTGGAAAAAGCCCGCCCTCAAAGACTCCGAAACATCGAGCGATTATTGGGACTCCGTCATATTACCGTAACGCGGGCGGTCTGCCGCCAACTTTTTTGATTTCATGGATCTGAACTTAAAGAACAAAGTAATTCTCGTCACCGGCGCCGCGTCCGGATTGGGCAAATCGACGGCGTTGTTGCTTGCCGCGGAAGGGGCAAAAGTCGCCGTGAACTACCGGAGCCGCAAAGACGAAGCGGACGCCGTGGTCGCCGGGATGAAGTCCCGTTACGGAACCGACGGCGTTGCCGTTTACGCCGACGTTGCCTCCGAAGAGGACGTTCGCACCATGTTCGACGCCGCGGAATCCGCACTCGGTCCGATCTTCGGCTTGGTGAACAACGCGGCATACTGCCCGAATCCGCCGTGCGCCGACTTGACGTTGGACGAATTCCGCAAGGGGATCGACATCAACTTGCAGGGAACGTTCCTGTGCAGTCGGGAGGCGGTCCGTCGGATGCGTGAGCGGGGAACGAAAGGAAAGATCGTGAACATTGCGTCGCAAGCGGCGTTTCGCGGTTCGGAAAACGGCAAAACAACTTACGACATGGCGAAAGCGGGACTGGTCGGATTCACGATTTCGCTGGCTCGGGATTGCGCTCCGCTTGGGATCAACGTGAATTGCGTTGCGCCGGGCCTGATGCGGACCGACATTATCGCGGCGCAAATCGACAAGGACCCGGAAAAGTACAATCGCCGTGTTCCTCTGGGTCGGATCGGTCAACCGGATGAAATTGCGGCGATGATCGTGTATCTTTGTTCCGACCGCGCATCGTACATGACCGGCGCAACCGTCGATGTCAGCGGCGGCCTCGCCATGCATTAGAATTACATTAAAGAGCCGGGGGTGAAGGCGTACCCGCCGCAACCCCCGGTTCCCCCCGCGAAAGAGAAAACGCAATGAACGACGAACACGAACAACCCTCGTTTTGGCGGTCGAGGACGTTTTACGTCATGCCGGCGTTTTTCGTGGCGTTTATTTTGTTTTCGGCGTGGTTCCTCTGTTTGCGGACACCGCCGCTCGTGATTTCGTCGAAGACGACGCGGATCACGGGTCCGCTGACCGCCGACGGCCAGATCGATTACTTCAAGGCGCTCGAACAGCGAAACTATCCGCCGGAAATGCAAACCGACGACAACGGCTTCCGCGTCCTCGTTCGAACCTTCGGCCGTCTTGGCAAAGATGACCAGGATTGGACTATCGCACAGAAATACGAAAAGCTCGGCCTCGACCCGAAAATCTTGCCGACGATGACGATACCGCGTGCTCCAGATAAAATCGTTGACGAATATTTCAAAGCCAAGGGAGAAAACATTCCCAACGACACGCGAACAAGGTTACAAAATTTGTCATGGACGCTCAACGATTATCCAATGCTCGCCGATTGGTTAAAGGAAAGCGATGCTCCACTCGACACCGTTGCCGAAGCGATCCGCAAACCGATCTTCTTTACACCGCTGTTGCAAAACCCGGAATCCATTCGGTCCGGCAAGCCGCAATGTCTGCTCGCGCTGCTCCTACCCGACATACAATCTTTGCGAGACATAGCAAGAATGTTTGCGGCTCGGGCAACATATCGTGTCGGACAGGGTAATATTGACGGTGCAATCGACGACAAACTCACGATCATACGGTTCGGACGTCTTCTTCCAACCAGTGGCTCACTTATTCATTATTTGGTCGGAATCGCAATCGAAGGTGTCGGTCTTGCGGTTCCTGTCGGAGCGAATCCGAAGCACCCTTTGACGAAAGAACAGATTCAGCGATTGCTCAACGGTTTGGACGCCTTGCCGCCGCGTGCACCGATCAACGACGCCTACGAATTTGAACGCTACGCGGTATTGGACATGATTCAGACCTTCTTTCGATCAGGAGATTTTCGCGGAATCGATACCGTACTGGCGAAATTGGGCCCTCTTGCGAGATTGTCCAACCAAAACATCATTTATCGCCGGACAAACAATGCTTTTGACGAGCTTCAAGGGGGTTCTGTACGATCTTCCTCCGTTCCAGTACTGCCGACAAGCACGGAGATGGTATTCCGTTTCTTAACTCCGGACGGACGCGCCTTGATCCTTTTTGATGCGCTGAGCGACCTGCTGGTTCCCGCATTTGATACTTTCGAAGAAGCCGTTCGTCGAACCGAGTGCGCGGTGAACCTTCAGCGGCTGACGCTTGCGATTCTGTTTTACGAAGCGGAGCACGGCCAGTTTTCGGACGATAATTGCCCGAAGCACATCGGAAAATATCTCGGAAAGGAACCTGCCAAGTATTTCCAATGTCCGTCAAGCACGATTTCGGACGGCGAAACGAAATACGCTTTGGTGAAGTACGACCAAACGAACGAATCGAATCGCAACACGATTTGCCTCGTCGAACTCACGAATTCCGTGCCGCTGGACAAAGCGGTAATCCCCGTCGCCGATGTTCGACCCCGCCAAGGAACCGGTAGTTCGCACCCCGGTGGAATCAACGTCGGCCTCCGCAACGGCTCCGTTCGATTCGTCAACTTGGCGGGCGGCGACGAAGAATTGCAAAAGATGCTCGGCGACTAAACGCCGACATGGGAAAATGTCTTGTTGAAACCACCACTCATTACACTCTTTATACGAAACCACCATGCAAACACGACGACGATTTTTAGCGGCGTCCGCCGGAACCGTTTTCCTGAGCGGCCTGACGGACATTTTTGCAGCGGAAAATAAATCACCATGGAAGCTTGGAATCTGCGACTGGGATCTCCGAGCGATGGGGCGGATGAACTCCTTCGATGTCGCCAAGGAGCTCGGATTCGACGGCGTTCAGGTTTCTTACCAACCGAGCGGACCCGATTCCTTGGCGGTTAAGGATAATCGTCCAAAATTTCTCGACGAAGCGAAGAAAACCGGCGTCGGAATCGCGTCGCTTGCCATGGGACTCCTCAACGGTCAACCGCTGGCAACAACGCCGGACGCCGAAGGCTGGGTCGCCGATTGCATCGACGCCATGGTCGAGATGAACGTCGAGCAGGTTCTCCTGGCGTTCTTCGCCAAAGGGGACATGAACGAGAAAAAGGAAGACCAACCGCTCGTCGTCGAAAAACTGAAACGGCTCGCGGAAGTCGCCGAAGAGAAGAAGAAAATACTCTCCCTCGAAAGTTATCTCAGTGCCGAAGATTCGCTTCGGATCGTCGACGCCGTCGGATCCGATGCCGTCAAGATTTATTACGATGTCCGGAACAGTCGGAACAAAGGTTACGATATTTTCACCGAGATGAAAATGCTCGCGCAACGGAAAATGATCTCGCAAATTCATTTGAAAGAGGACGGCAAACGCCTCGGAACCGGCGACATCGATTTCGTCAAGGTTCGCAAAACGCTCGAGGAAATCGACTACCGGGGTTGGCTCGTCGTCGAAGGCGGCGTTTCCGGCGATTGGAAGGAGTCGCAAACCGCCAACGCCGTTTTTGTCCGAAAAACGTTCGGAATGTAATTTCAATTCTCAATGCAAACACCGGATTACACCTTGGAAGATTTCGGCGAGGGCCGTCGTTTGGAGCGGTTCGGACCATTGCGTCTGGACCGTCCGTGTCCCGCCGCGGCTTTCGTCAAACGCCGTCATCCGAAAGCATGGAACGCCGCCGACGCCGTGTTCGTCGAAAACGCCCCTTCCTCGGAACGCGGCGTCTGGAAGGCCCGAACGGAAATCGGACGAAAATACTTCAGCGACAAGGAACCGTTGCCGTGGACCGTCGATTTCGGAACGATTTCCCTTGAACTGAAAGGAACGCCGTTTGGACACATCGGCGTTTTTCCGGAACAGATCTCAAATTGGCAAACGATTGCCCGGCTTGTCGGCAATGCGGCAGCGAAGCGTTCGACGCCGATTCGGGTGTTGAACCTTTTTTCGTACACAGGCGGCAGCTCCCTGGCGGCGGCGATTACGGCTCCGAACGTCGAAGTCGTTCACGTCGACGCCGCGAAAAACCTGCTCCGTTGGGCGAAGCGGAACGCCGAACTTAACGGCTTGGTGAACGCCAAAATCCGTTGGATTGCCGAAGACGCTCCGAAGTTCGTCCGCCGTGAACGGAAACGGGGGAACGGTTATCACGCCGTGATTCTCGATCCGCCGACCTACGGACACGGCACCGGCGGCGAAGTTTGGAAGTTTTCGGAACATCTTCCCGATTTAATGAACGATCTTTTCGCGGTCATGGAATCCGAGCCGCTTTTTCTTCTGCTTACGGCCCACACGCCGAACGTCGACGCCGCGAAACTCGCCGACATTGTTCGCGGCGTGTTTCCGAAAAACGGGCCGTTGTCCGATTTTCGTTTTCGTCATTCGACCATGTTTTTGACGGCGGGAACGCGCGGAGCGGCTCAAACGCAAGCGGAGGGGTTGCCGTCCGGGAACGCTGTCCTGTTGTGCTCAAGCGAGATCAATGTTGACCATTTTCGCGGTACTGATTCGGATTGTCGTTAATCCGTTGTCGAACGTCTTCCAAAAGCGAATCTGCTCTGAAGGACAGTCGCCGTCGTTCGCCAATTTCCTGACGTATCTGCTGCTGTCGATTCTCGTTGCTCCTTTTGCCATGAATATTCCGTGGAGCACGTTTCCGCCGTCTTTTTGGGGAAACGCCCTCCTGATCGGTATTTTCGGTGCTCTGGGGAACGGTTTTCTCGTTCACGCCGTTAAGTTGGGTGAATTGTCGATCCTCGGTCCGATCAACGCCTACAAATCGGTTGTCGGCATGGGTTTTGCCGTTTTTCTGCTGCGGGAATTTCCCGATTTACGCGGCCTCCTCGGCGTGTTGTTCATTTTGCTCGGGAGTTATTTCGTTCTTGACGCCACGACGGAGCGATTTACGTGGAAGTTGCTCCGTCGTGCCGAATTCCAATATCGAATCGCCGCCATGGTCTTCGCCGCCGTCGAAGCGGTGTTCATCAAAAAAGTGATTCTCGTTTCCGACCCGAATGTTGCGTTCGTCGTTTGGTGTCTCGGCGGAGCGGCATTTTCATTCCTCTCCCTGTTGATTAGTGGTAAAACGGCTTGGATCCCGGAATTCCGCTTTGCCGGTCGCCACGTCGGATTCTATCTCGCCCTCGTTTTCTGCGTCGGTTCGATGCAAGTTGCGACGAACTACGCCTTCGACAAAATACCGGTCGGATACGCCTTGGCACTGTTCCAGTTGTCATCGATTCTCAGCGTCGTGTACGGATTCCTCTTTTTCAACGAAACATCGATCCGCCGCAAACTCCTCGGTACCGCAATGATGGTCCTCGGCTCCGTCCTGATCGTGCTGCGGTAAAATTGGGTACCAAAGTTTTTTCGGAACCGCTTGAAATTCGACGAAAAACGGGGCACAATACCATAAATGTAATTTGGCAATCCTTTTTCCGAAAACCATGGACGCCGTTCTCCAGTATTTCGACAATCGTCTGAATCCGCTCCTGTTGCGGGAGTTGCGTCAACTGGTCCGCAACCGGTTCATTATCGTGTTGATCAACCTGTTCGTCGTGGTGCTTGTCACGGCGTGCGCGATGGTCGTGCTCCTCGACGAACACCCGGAACAACGAGGGATCGGCGCCGGGCTTTTCGTCGGGTTGACCGTGATCATGTGCATCGCCTGTTTCTTCGCCGTGGTCGTTTACACCGCCATGATTACAGCCACGGAACGGATTAACGGCGACCTGATGTTCACGTCGGCGCTCAAACCGTCGTCAATCGTGCTCGGCAAATTCTTCTCAGGCGCGCTCCTGACGTTTCTGCTCATGAGCATTACGTTCCCGTTTGTCACGTTGGCGTATTTGCTGCGGGGACTCGATTTCGAGCACATGATCATCACGTTTCTCGGCGTGTTCATGACGATCCAGCTCTTGAACGCTTTCGTGATCGCCGTCTTTTCGAACGTCAAAACATACGTCCAAATGTTTGTCGGGCTCGGCATCGGACTCTTCGCCGCCTTGTTTGGGTTCACCGGTGTCGCGGAGCTTTTGGACCGGCATTTTCGGCTCATGTCGGCGTTCGGTTCCGACGAATGGTTCGCCTTTCTGTCGATGTTCCTTGCCGAAACGGCGTTGATCCTCCTGTTTCTGGCGGCAGCCGTTGCGTGTATTTCGCCGTTCACCTCGAACCGCATGTTCCCAATCCGCCTCGTTGTGACGGCGGTTTACCTCCTTTCCCTTGCCTACTGCGGTCTCTCCTTTTGGGCGACGGGTGAGATCGAGTTTCTCGACGGATGGTGCGGCTCTTGGATGTTTGCGCTGGTGCCGCTCTTTTTTCTGGCGATTTGCGAGCGGGAATCGTGGAGTTTTCGCATGAAAAAAACGATTCCACGGAACGTTCTTCTCCGGATCGTTTGCTTTCCGTTTTACACCGGTTCGCCGTGCGGGCTGGTTTGGGTTGCTCTGCTCGGCGCCGGTCTCACCGCCGTTTTTGCCTTGGCGACGGATCGCGGTTTCCGTTCCCTCTCAGCGGGCGTCGATATTTCCATCGTTTATTTCGGATTGTTCGTGCTCGACTACGGCATCTCGGCGCTGCTGATCCGTTCGTTTTTCCTGCCGACCAAGGTTCCGCCGGACAAAACCTGGGCGGTCGTGCTGTCGCTCCTCCTCGTGTTCACGCTCGGCAGCCTGATTCTTTACGGTCTCACCGTTAACGACGGCGGTTTGTTCGATTCGAGTGATGGTTATTCGCAGCATATTTTTTCGGCGATGAATCCGTTCATGATGGGAGCCCAATACGACCAAACGAATCGGATTTTCGCGTCGACCGCTTGGGCGGCGATCATTGCATTGCCGTTCGTCGTCTGGTTCGGAATGAAAATCCGCCGTTTTTCACCGACCGATCCGACGGATATTATGACGATCGACGACGCCATCGCCATCGTGAAGCACGCCGACGCCAACCCCCTTGTTAAAGGCCGGAGAGAAGCCGCCGCACGCCCCTAATACCCAACCCCGATACCTATCCCAACACCTCTTCTTTATGTCCGAGCACCAACCTTCGACGTGGACGAAAACGATCGTCGCTTCCATGACCAGTTATATCGACGCCGGCTCCATTGTCGCCGGCGCCGCCGGTTTGACGCTTTGGCAAGCGTATCTCGGAATGACGACCGATCAGGTCGGACTTTTGAACGCTTGCAGTGCCAATGCACTTTCCGCTGCCATCGGAGCATTGGTCGGCGGACGAATCTGCGACCTTTTCGGTCGGAAACTCGTTTATACTTACGATCTCTTGTTTTACATTCTCGGAATGTTGGTGATTATTTTCAGCTCCAGCTATCCGATGCTCCTGACTGGGTTCATTATTGTCGGGCTTTCCGTCGGTGCAGACGTCGCGGCATCGTGGACGCTGATCGCCGAAAACGCCCCCGCTGAAAACCGGGCCCGACATTGCGGAACCGCCCAGTTGATGTGGGCGCTCGGACCTGCCGTCGTGCTGCTCCTCTCCGCGGTTCTCTCGTTCTATTTGAGTGATCCGGTGAAGGACAAAGAGCTCAAGGAAATGTCCGATCACGTCAAAATACTGCAACTCCAGCAGCATTCGCTGCAAAAAGCCCAAAAAGCGTTTCTTGATCTGGAAGAGGAATTGCAGAAAGTACCCCCAATCGATCTCTTGAACACGGTCCAACTTCCCCAAATTCAAACTCAGCTGACCGAAGTGAAGGCACAGCTGGGGCAAGTTCAGGTAAGCATCGACAAAATCGAGCCCGGCAAGAAAGCCCTTGCCCTTGAATTGGCGACGAAGTACCTGCCGGGGAGCAAAATCGTTTTCGCTCACTTGGCGATTATCGCCTTTATCGTTTGGGTCATGCGAATGCGGATGCCGGAATCCGAAGAATGGATCTCCAACAAGGAAAAGGAAAAGGAACTGATCGCCGCAGGTGTCTGGCAAAAGACGAGCTATTGGGACCTCTTCACTAACCCCAATAACTTGCGGGGTTTGATGCTGTTGATCGGCGTCTACATGATCTGGAACCTCGCTGCGGGAACCATGGGAGGACTCTTGCCTTACATTTATGAAAAGGCGGGTGGCCTTGATACGATGGTTTCACAGGCCTTGACCGCCTTGCTGTTCGTTACCTCCTGTTTCTCGACGCTGTTCATTTTCATGACGCTTGCAGACACATACAGTCGGCGAGTGATTTACTGCGCGGTCGCCTGTTTGTTCATCGCCGCTTGGGGAATTTTCTTCCTCCCGAAAGCGATGCTTGGAATCCCACTGTTCGTGCTGGTCGCGATCCTGATGGGAGCGAACAACGGCTCCGGCCAACAGGCGTTTTACCAAATGTGGGCCGCGGAAATGTTCCC
>JAVBPI010000015.1:0-5878 GCA_031549705.1 Thermoguttaceae bacterium | reverse complement strand
TCGATCCGTCGTGTGAACATCAACGCCGCTCCGCTTTCTCACGAAGGTTACAAAATCGTCAAGGCGGCGGGGATCGGAACCTATCAGGTATTCCAGGAAACCTATCACCACGAAACCTACGCCCGGATGCATCCCAAGGGGACCCGCAAAGCCGATTTCATGTGGAGGCTCGATTCCCCGGCCCGCGCAATCGAATCCGGTTGCGACGACGTCGGACTCGGCGTCCTCTTCGGACTCGCCAACTGGAAGTTCGAGGTGCTGAGTCTCATCGCCCACTCCGCGCACCTGATGAGCAACTACAAAATCGGACCACATACCATCAGCTTTCCTCGCATCCGTCCGGCGAGCGGTGTTACGATTAAAGAGGTCGCCGAGAACGACGTCGCCGACAACGATTTCCTGCGGCTCATTGCGATTTTGCGACTTTCCGTACCGTATACCGGCTTGATCATTACGGCAAGGGAACCGGCGGAATTACGCAACACGGCGTTGGGCTTCGGCGTCTCGCAGATCGACGCCGGAAGTCGCATCGAGATCGGCGGTTACGTCGAAGCGGGGGACGCCCAGACACAGGCTCTCGAAAAGGAGCAGTTCGAACTCGGCGACGTGCGGCCGCTGGACGAAGTCGTGCATCAACTGATCACCGACGGTTATGTTCCAAGTTTCTGTACGGCGTGTTACCGTTTGGGGCGAACCGGCGAAGTGTTCATGGAATACGCGATTCCCGGATTCATCCAGAAGATGTGCACGCCGAATGCTTTGACGACGCTGGAGGAATATCTCGTCGACCATGCTTCATCGGAAACCCGCACTGCCGGGGAGGGTATGATCGCGAAAGAACTCGAAAATTATCCCGAAGGCCCGCAAAAGAAAACATTGGTCGACCGCATCGAACGGATTCGAACCACCGCGGATCGGGATCTGTATTTTTAGTGCAACGTGTTAAGAAATTCGTCATCCCTGCCAGCGCGGGATGGCGAACAATTTTCATTTTTCAAATTCAAGAGCCGGATTCTGCCGGTTCAACCGGATTTACATTCCGTTTCGGGCAATTCATGCGGCTTTGAACGCGTTGACTTCCCTCCCCTCACCCTGAGGGAGCGGGGACGGTAGAAGACGCATTTCTCATAAAAAGCGGCTTCAATTTTCGTTTGATTGGCCGTTTTTGCCCTTGCGTCGGGTGTTGAAAATCTCTACACTTCCGCACCGAACCGGAAATTTTGCCTCCGGATTCGCTTACGAACTCGTTTGTTCGACGGAGATTTTCGATGTCTATTTCGATGCCCACACGACATTTTTCTCGTTTTTTGGCCGCTTTTCCGCTCCTGCTCGCCGGGTCCTTGGCTTTTGGCCAAGCGGATGTTCAATTTCATGCACCACAGCAGGTCGGTTCAGTGACGCAGCCGCAATCATTCCAAGCGGAAGGAGCGACGGGCTCTCCGATTCAACTCGTCGCCGGGCCAGGCGATAACGCTGCAGGACGGGTTCAGACCGCCAATGGAAAAGTCGCGAACAACGCCAATACAAACGCCGCCGCGCCGAACGGTGGTTCGCTCGACAGCGTTCTCGGACAGCGACTCGCCAAAATTTCGACGAACCTCCGGGAGATTCCGAAGAACAACGGTCAAATGTGGCGTGAATTCGACATTTCGCCGTACACCAAAGGACGATCGTTCCCGGCAGGAAGCAATCCGAGTCAAACGGTTGTGGATTGGATTCTGCGGCAGACCGGCACGAAAATCTGGCATTCGGGATCGTTTTCGATTCTCCATGCCGACGAAGACAAGCTTTACGCCTATCACACGAAAGAAGTGCTGCTCCTTGTCGCGGACATCGTCGACCGTTTCATCAACGAGCAGATGTTCAACGAATCGTACACGATCCGTGTCGTTGCCTTGTCGCGGCCGGATTGGATGACGAAAGGACACATTTACCTGCGGCCGATTCCGATTCAGACCACCGGCGTGCAAGGTTGGATCCTTGAAAAAGAAGGAACGCAACTCCTCTTCCAGGAACTAAGCCGACGGGCCGACTTTGTCGAATTGTCTCCCGCTCAGTTTTATATTCCGAACGGCATTTTGCACAACGTCGAGTCGAAAAAGCAGCGAACATATCTCCGTGACGTTCAATCGAACGCTTCGGCGATCAACGGGTTCGTCGAAGATCGTGTGACGATCGACGAAGGATTCAGCGTTTCGTTCATTCCGTTGGCGGGGCTGGACGGCCAAACCGTCGACGCGATCATCAAGATGAACGTCACGCAGATCGAGAAGATGATCCCGCTGATGATCGACATGCCGACACAGATGAATCCGCGTCAACGGGTCCAGATCGAATCACCGCAGGTCGCTTGTTTTAACGTCGACGAACAAATCCGTTGGCCGAAAACGAAGGTGCTCATGCTCGATCTCGGAACGGTTCCGGTCCCGACACAACAGCAGGCCGCGGAGGAGCCGAACAACATCTTGACGAACATCAAAAAGAATCTGCAAACAACATCGACTCGGGCCAACGTGCTCCTGTTCATCGAGCGGGTCGGCAATGTCGCCTCGCCGATCATTTCCGGCCAACCGGCGACCAATGCGGTCGGCCAACCGGTTCCCGTCGCGCCGGCCATCGGCGCCGGTTCGTCCTATTGGCAAGGGTTGCGATGAAATCGTCGGACGTTTCCGCGTGTGCCTTGGGAAGACAAAATTTCATGATCGCTAACCGCCGATAGGGAAGGTTCAACCTCTTTACAGGCGGTTTCGTTCTTTTCCGGTCTCCTGAAAAGACGAAGAAGCGTTTGAAAAAACGGGGCGGACATAGCAACCGATGAAATAATCGCAAATCGGATTCGTCGCGGAGAGAGAGTCGTAAATCGTGTCACGATCCGGTTTCGGGAGCAATTCCATGGGACGCGGAATTTGAGCGAGAACGGATTGCCCCTCCCGTTGTAAACTGGAGCGGAATTCGTCCAGAGCCATGAACGAAGCCTCGACGGTTGCATTGCCGGGTGTTCGGTTCTCTTCCGGAATCGTTTTCACGATCGACAAATCCGGAGATGGTTTTTCGTGAAAACTCATCAATAAAGGAAAAGATACCGCCACCACGACGATTGTCGCCACACCTGCTTGAGCCAAACGACGCCGAAACCGATCGGAAGATGTTTGATTGTACGGGTTCTCGTACCGAGCGGCAAACGAACATTTGCGCGACCCTTCTTTTTCGTTCCCCTCGTCAAGACATGGACGGCTTAAATGGTCGTCGAGATCTTTCCTCAGTCGATGATCGACGGCACGCATTCGTTTTTCATACTGATGCAATTCCGGATCCCGACGAACGAACCAAGCGGTCCATCCCCGAAGCGGTTGTCGTCGGTCGACGGCACGATCGATCAAATATCGGATTATTCGTTTCATGATGTTCATGTAAGCACCATATCAAGTTCAATCGATCGTCCAGTCGGCGTCGTCCCCCATCACATCGGCCAGTGCTCGGCGGGCGCGATGTTGCAAGACCCGCACCGCTCCGTGAGATTTTCCGACGACCTTGGCGATTTCGGCATCGGTGAGATCTTCGGCATAGCGAAGCCATAACACACCGAACTCATCCGGGGAAAGCGTTTTTCGTGCCAAATCCCACAGATTCCGGCTTCGCTCCTGTTGCATGGCGGCGTTTTCCGGTTTCGTGACGTCGGCCATTCCAACATGATCCGGCGGTGAATTGTCGGGCGGAAAATGGTCGGTCAAGGAAATCTCCCGGTTCCTGGCTGTCTTCCGTTGGCCGTCGATCATGAGTCGCAAGGCGATTCGATAAAGCCACGCCGCCCAACGCTTGCCGTCGGTGAGCGTCCGAATCGATTCGAACGCTCTCACCATCGTCTGTTGCGCTAATTCTTCGCCGGAATGCCTGTTCCCGGTCCGTTGGGACAAGAAACGAACAATCCGGTCTCGATAACGCCGATCCAACACATCGAAAGCCGCCGCATCACCCGCTGCGGCGGCTTCGACGAGAGATTCGTCCGTTTGCTGATGGTCCGACATTCCGGTTCAGTTCTTCTTCAGTTCTTCCGTCGCTTTTTTCAAAACGAATCGGATGAAATCATTCGCTTCGTTTCCCAACAGACAGCTCGCTTTCACCGTTTTTCCACCCCCTTCGACACGGATTTGCTTGAGGCACGGCGCCACCATTTTTTCCTCCGGCTTCAATTCCCGTCCGGAAAGGAGAAAGCGAAGCAGAGCCACACCACCTTCGGAAATCGCTTTGATCTGCGATGCCGCTTCGTCCGAATTCGCGTCAACCGTCTTCGTCAAGGTGGTAACACCGTCGACCTCGGACAATCGAATCTGAATGGATGCGATATTATTGTAGAGCATGCTGAAACCGGCAAGATCGTCCATGACTTTTTTGCTTTTTTCCATACCGGCAAGGTTCTTGCTCCACACGTTGAAGCGTTCACGAGTCTGCGGCGTCGGCGAAAGATCGATGAAAACGGATGTCGTTACGAATTGCGACAAGGTTTGTTTCGGTTCAAGGTTTTGGAGGGAATCGATTTGTTTTTCCACGTTCGTCGATTTGTTTCCTGCAACGATCAGGTAGTATCCCGAGTTCTTCCATCGGGCGATGCCGACGACCAGCTTGTCGTCCATTGAGGCGATCAGCGTCATCTTGTCGCTTTCCTTGACGAGCTTGTAGTGTTCATCTTTTTTGATGAATTGCGTGATCCCCGAGAACATCGACGGATCGAACCGAATCACGACAGAAAGAACCGCATCGTGTGACAGGTCGACTTTTTCCTCGCGGAATTCCAAGTCGCCTTGCAGGAACATTGCCTCGACGTTGTCGAAAACGCCGTCGATCAAATCGGCGGCACCGACTTTCGACTTCTTTAGAGCTCCGCCGAGAACCCCTTGGAGCCAGGAGTCGAGTTCCGTCGGGAAACCCGGGACATGCTTGACCATCTCGTAGCCGAAATCCATTTTCGCCGTCAAGGCGGAATAAAAGGTCTTCCATTCTTCCGAGCCGCCGATTTCGCTACAAATGGAAGTCAGAACGAAGTTTCTCGGGCTGATGCCGACGGCGAAGTCGTGATCGCCTTTCAGATCGTTTTTCGGTTCTTGGGCCGAAATCGCCGCCAACGAAATCAGACAAAAAAGCAATACCGCAATGAAGCTCCACGTCGTTTTTTTCATCATTTTCTCCTTTGAAGTGTGATAATGCACCGTGTCATCAATGAATCGCCCATTCCCGATGTATCCGAACAACTCTCAAGACGAACGTCGTGGAGACGATGTTACAGGTTTGAGGATTTTTTGTCGTGGTGGAAGATTCGTCCTTGTTCGATGAGCCGGGACCTGTGGTCCCGGAGTGTTGAGATCGCCCCTCCCACCAGCTCGCTCACAAGTTTGTTGCAATGACGAATTTTAAAGCAGGACGCCGATTTCATTCGTGAGCAACTGGGGATTCCGGGGGCCGGACGTTGTTGCGTCTTGAGAAGGAAGTTCGTCGCCATGGTGAACTTCTGTCTTATGAAACCCACGCTGTATTTCAGAAATACGGCGTGAGCCGTCTTGATCCGGCCGAGGTTCCGGCGTCTGAGTTCCGTGACTTGATCTTGCGTCATTGGGAGGTGGAAAACTGCCTCCATTGGCAGAAGGATCGCATTTCGGAGAGGACAAACACGTTCTTCACGGCGAGGAGGTACGAAAGGGATGGGAAACGCCGTGTTTGGATTGGGGATCAGGAGCTTTTTTGAGACATCGGACGAAGATTTCAAGAGGGGCGGGTTCGGACATGGGGACCTCCGCATGTGAAAAACAGACGCAAACCGTTCGCGTCCTGCTCTTTCTACGGCGAAAATGCCCTTCAGGTTCGCTCCGCTCCGTGAAACGTGTTC
>JAVBPI010000008.1:0-3888 GCA_031549705.1 Thermoguttaceae bacterium | reverse complement strand
CCTCCAGTGAACAGGCGCGTGAAGACGAAATAGGTCGCCCCTCCGCCGAATATGGCGAAAACTCTATAAAACCCGGCGTCCGACGGGAATTTTTCCACGGATCGCCCTCTGGGCGGAGCCTGAAGTTCGTCGGCGGCTCCCAAAACCGTCCTCTTGCCGCCCCGACGCCCACGTTTGGGCCGAGTTGCATTCCGTTTCCAGGTTCGCGTTTTGGTTCGATTTCGGGTTTTCGGCCCACGTTGGCCCCGTTTTCGCGGCCCGGCCAAGAAATGAAAACGGTTCTCGGCGCGAGAGGTCGAATCAGGTAAAATCGTAGAAACCGTTTGGAGTTCGCCCCCTCGTTCAAATCACCATGAAACAACCGACGTACAAAACCTGCCAAAGCTGTGCCATGCCGCTCAAACAAGACCCGGAACATGGCGGCACCGAAGCCGACGGCACGAAATCACCGAGGTATTGCAGCTATTGCTACCAGAATGGCAAGTTCACCGGCGACTTCAAAACTGCTCAGGAAATGCAGGAGTTCTGCAAGGCGAAGCTCGTCGAGATGAAGTTTCCGCGAATCGTCGCTTGGCTTTTTACCCGTGGAATTCCGAAGTTGGAACGCTGGAGAAAACGCTGAAATAACCCGATCTTGAATTTCGACCGATGGAGGTTTCAATGTCCCGCTTTGCCAAAAACACGGCCGTGCTCGTCTGTTCATATTTCATCGTAGCGATTTATGCAATTGCCGATGAGTCGGAGGAGAACAGCAAGTATCTTTACATCAAAAACATCGATACGACGTTGGGAGGTGAAAAAGCCGGAAACTTTTGCGGCCCTCTCGACGAAATCATCTATGGTCTCGAAGAACGAACAAGAAAAAAATGGTGGCGAGCAAACGATTCGTTTTCCATGATGTTCGGTGGAGGCGTGACGCAGCCGTCTCGTAACAAAATCGGGATGTATCCCGCCAAAAAACCCGATTCGAAAGATACGAATTGGTACAAAATTGCCATTGATGACGGTGTACTGATTCAAGGGAATGCGGAAGCCGGGCTGACGGATGCCGCCGAACATTTCATCGAACTGTTGGAAGGAACAGGAGATGATCTCCGACTGCCCAAGGGAGTATTTACTCCCAAGGACCGCAAAAAAGAGCATCATCCGGCCTTTGCAAATGATCCCGAAGGAGGCAAACAACTTGATGATCTTTGGCCGTTCCGGGAAACGAAATCCGAAAACGAGATACTTCAGGCGGTACGGGGCGGACTCCTGACATGCCAAACGTCGAGGGAAGAAGTGTTGCGATGGATCGGCGAAAAACAGATCGGACATAATCCACAAAGCCGCGCGGCGATCAACCTGATGATCGAAGCTTCCCAACTGTCCGATGCCGACATTTATCATGCCGCCGTGAAATACGGGCTTGTCCGCGCAAGTTGGAAAACGCTGCGCATCCAACGAGCGCTGCTTGCCGTTGCGATGAAAGCGGACGACAATGGAAAGGTGGTCGAACAAATCGCCCTCGGTTTCCGTTATTCGGAAAGGGATTACAAGGATTTCGTCAAATTGCTCGCCCCCTATGAAGAATCGCGAGATAATGCGGTTCGTATCAGAGCGATTCAAATCCGTGCAACGCTCGACAAGACGCTTGCCGATTTGAAAAAGAAAGTGCGATAAGAATCTTCAACGTGCAAGGTGCCGTGCGAAATCGCTACAAATTCGGCGTGTGAGAAAAAATGATTCGATCCTCGTCTTCCTTTCTCGAACATATCCACTTCATCAATTCCTTGAAAACAATGAAACATTATCATTTTTTATCGTTGACGGTTCTTTTGTCGGCATTCATCGTCATTTCCGCCTTCGCCCGAACGGAATCCGAATCCGGGAACGGAGTCCGGCACATCAAGATCGGTGAAATCGATTTTTATTGCATTCAAGACGCTCCGCTCGAAATCGAAAACGATTCGCTCCTCACCGATGACAAAGACCTCCTCAAACGCTTGGCACCGACGGGAAAATCGCCGAGCAGCTTCAATTTGTTCGTTGTGAAAAAGGGGCCGGAAACCGTTTTGATCGACACCGGGACCGGCGGAAAAATGCTCGATTTGTTTCAAAAAATCGGCATCAAACCGGAAGAAATCAAAACCGTTCTCCTGACGCATTCACACGGAGATCACGTCGGCGGATTGCTCAAGGACGGCAAAAAAGTGTTTCCGAACGCAACGCTGTGGCTTGATGTCAGGGAGCGGGAGTTTTGGAAATCGGCCCGTAACAAAGACGTGTTCGAGCAATGCATAAAACTGTACGGTGAACCGAAAATCCTGACGCCGGACGAAAAGACCGCCGTGATTTTCCCGGAAATGGTCGCCGTCGACCTTGCGGGACATACGCCGGGACACACGGGCTTCCTGATTTCCTCAAAAGGCGAGAAATTGCTCCTCGTCGCCGATCTGCTGCACAGCGGAGCGGTTCAATTCGCGGCACCGGACGTCGGCTTTCGTTTCGACGACAATCCGAAACAGGCCGTCGAAATCCGGAGCAAGACGATGAAGCGGGCGGCGGATGAAAAGTTGCTGTTCGTCGGTTCGCATCTTCCCTTCCCGAGTGCCGGTTCCATTAAAACGGACGGCGACGCGTTCAAGTTCGAGCCCCTTCCCGCAAACCCTGCCGAAACGTCGTTTTACGATTTTACGGTCAAGGACATCAAGGGCGAAGATTTTCCGTTTAAGAAACTCAAGGGCAAGAAGGTCATGATCGTGAACGTCGCCTCGAAATGCGGGTTGACGCCGCAATACGAGCAGTTGCAGGCTCTTTACGCCAAGTACGGAACCGACGGCAAGTTCGTGATCATCGGCTTTCCCGCGAACAACTTCGCCGCTCAGGAGCCGGGAACGAACGCTGAGATTGCCGAGTTTTGCTCGGCGCGGTTCAGGGTGACGTTCCCGATGATGGAAAAAATTTCCGTCAAGGGGAACGAGATGCACCCGCTGTACAAATATCTCACCGAGAAGAAGGAAAACGGCGTTGTTGACGCTCCGGTGACATGGAACTTCCAGAAAGTCCTGTTCGATGAAAAAGGAAATCTCGTCGCCGTTGTCCCGCCGAAGGTAAAGCCGGACGCCAAACCGATCATCGACTGGCTCGAAGGCAAGCCCGTCGATTGGAACGAACTGAAAGTCGAAAAGTAAACCGTACAATATCGTCGAACTGTACTGTCGACGGGTGGATGTTCCATCATGAGACTCTGGTCGTTGCATCCGAAATATCTCGACACGAAGGGCCTGCTCGCGGTCTGGCGGGAAGGACTGCTGGCGAAGCATGTCCTCGAAGGCAAAACGAAGGGATACCAAAACCATCCGCAGTTGGAACGATTCAAGCGACAGGAGAATCCGGTCGAAGCGATTTCTCAATATCTTGTTGACATTCTGGCTGAGTCCGAACGGCGTGGTTATCATTTCAACGCAACAAAGATCGTGAAACCCAAACAAGCGATCACGATTTCCATAGCAAGAGGACAAATCGACTACGAAAAGGAACATCTTTTGAGCAAGCTGGATGTCCGTGATCCCGATGCCGCCGAGCGATTGCGAAACACAAAGCGGATCATGCCGCATCCGATGTTCGTCATCGTTCCCGGCGGCGTGGAAAATTGGGAGAAACGATGAGCCATTCAAACGAAGACAAACCGACACTGAACGATACCCCAACCGAACCGCACGGCGCATGGTCGGTATTTCTCATCTTCCTGAAACTGGGCCTCACGTCGTTCGGCGGGCCGATCGCACACATCGGTTATTTTCGCGACGAATTCGTGACACGCCGCCGCTGGGCCGACGAAAAGACCTTCGTCGATTGGGTCGCCCTCTGCCAATTCCTGCCCGGCCCGGCAAGCAGTCAACTCGG
>JAVBPI010000230.1:0-14844 GCA_031549705.1 Thermoguttaceae bacterium | reverse complement strand
TCCAGAGAATCGTTCCGCGGAGAAGATACAACCAAAGGGCGGAAGGAGCACCCTTAATCATTTTGCCGAGATCTTCAGTAAAACTCTCTTTTGTGTCAACCCCAAAAACGGAATAAATCGTGTCTACCAAATCCGCATGGTCTTTTTTCTGGAAGAAACTTTTGCCTTGCAAGAATATCGCAAGACAGTAGGCGTAAAAGGCACGCTTCCAGATTTCAACATTGACGTTGTTCGTTTCCTCATGAAGCCAGCGGGCAATCGTCACCTCTTTTATTATAGCCGATTTAAATCTATTGTCGAGTAGCAAAACAAGCCGCCCCTGCATGGCTCGATCGTCGTTTGAAACCTTAGATACAGCGCCGAATATGTTATTCAGGCTGGCGAAAAAAACATCACGTTCAGCACCGGAACCGGAAACATCGCTGCTTATCGGGGAGTGAGGTGCGTTGATGATATTATTCGTTGACATCGAATTTTTCGTACAACAAATGTATGGTGGTTGCCGGGAAGCCGTTTCGAAAATACGTCCCCACGGGAAAAGTCTACACTTACAGTATCGCCTGTCAACGGGTGAATCTAAATAGGGAGATTCGTCCCGATCCGTGGTCCGGCAGACTATTGGCTTTCGAGACTCAAGCCGACACCAATCGATTGCGGGAGGTATGTTGAGGCTGTCCCTGTTCTCCGGGACCACAGGTCCCGGCTCTCGGCCTCTCGGTTTCCAATGAAACGGAAAAACCCGGGAGGCGAAACGCCTTCCGGGTTTTTCAAGGGAGCCGATTCACGGTTTTATCAGTCGGCTTCGTACTTGCAGGCGGCAGCGGCACCGCCGTTTCCGTTCGACGAAATGAACGAGTTGACCGTACAGGCCGTCGCCGCGGAGTTCGGCATGACATTGGTGATCCGAACGCCACCGTTCCAGTGGTCTTTGACGTGGACGCCGAAACGGAATCCATTGTTTCGCAGCCAAGTGGTCATCGTGGTGTAGTTGCCGGTTCGGCAATCGATGATCGTGAACTGCATCTTCGGGCCGGAGTTGTTCACCGCGTCGACGAAATCGTGGGAGCAGTTGATGTTCTGGCCGTTGACCGACACAATGATGTCACCGGGTTCGAGCCGAATGTTTTTTTGCCACTTCTGGGCGGAGGCGGTCGAGGTGGCGAACGCCATGGCGAACAGGATCAGGGCAGAGGCGGTCAGGCGAACAGTGGCGGTGCGAAGGGTCGTGGTCATGGGATGTCTCCTTGAATGGGGGGGTGGTTTGTTCGATGTGTCCTGGGTCGTGTTGTGCCGTTCACATCGTTTCTAACATGTAAATGGCCAACACCCGCCCAAATGCGACACGCTTTTCGAACAAATCTTTCTCCGCTCCGTATTCACCAGAATCACTTGCGCCGCCAAGGCTCCCGGCAGTCATGCTTCAAACAAACACTGAGAGATGCCGCGTTTGGAAATGTGCTTGCGGACGACGGTTATTCGGGAAAACCGATGATCGATGATGTGAAACAAGAATATGGCCGGACCTTTGTAAGTGTCAAATGAACGGAGTTACATCAATTCAAGGTGTGACGCGGCGTTGGGTTGTGGAGTAGAGCATCGGCTGGTTGAACAACTTTCGCGGTTTGAGCAAGCTTTATGATTACGATCCCGAGACGAAAGAGGTCAAAGTCGTTTCGGCGTCCGTCTTTAACCTGTCGCGGCGATTGACGGAAAAGAAAACAACAACGAATATCGATCACGAAATCAACGTAAAACTCCTCCGACTCGCCGAAAACATGACCAAGTCAACGTAAATTACGACGCCCCCTCTTACAGCGACAGCGGTTCGTTGGCGAGTTGGCGTTCGTGTTTGGTCATCTCGTAAATGTCGCGGAGCAACTGCACGTCGCACGGTCGCTGTTCGACATTACGCCGGGCAAACATGCGGGCTTGCGTTTGAACGAGAACCTCGACGGTCGCCTCGGTCACCTGACCGAAAAATCGGGCGTAGTTGACGAAACTCGGAACGTTCGTCGTCACGAAACCGTAAACCATACTGCACGCGCCGATCGTCTTACCGGTGAAAATGCTCGTGTTGATCGCCGTCTTGGCGTAGTCGCCGACGAAACAGCCGACGAACTGCATCCCGGTTTTGACTTTCTTGCTGGCGTACTCCATCGTCACCTCGCCGTAAGTGTTCTTCAGGTCGCTGTTGCAAGTTCCCGCGCCGAGGTTGACCCAACTGCCGAGATAGCTGTGTCCGAGAAACCCGTGGTGCTGCTTGTTGGAATACGCCTCGATGACCGAACCCTCGACCTCGCCGCCGACTTTCGTGGTGTGTCCGAGCGAAACGGCATCCTTCATCGCAGAGTGTTCAATGATCTTGGAGTTCGCGCCAACATGGACGGGGCCACGGAAGAAACAGTATGGAGCAATGTTGACGCCGGACTCGAACACGACCGGGCCGGTCGAGGTGTCCGCCGAAAAGTAGTTGCCGATGCTGACATTTTCCGCGGTGAAGACACCGTCCGCGATTTCCTTGTAATTGCCACGCCGCAGCCGATCATTCAGGTTGTCGGTCAAAATGCGCATCTGGTGCCGAACAATGTCGTGAGCGTATTCGAGCATCGGCACGGCGATTCCGAGCGGTTCCAGATGAAGGTCCTCGATGATGCCGAGAAGCTGCGACGAACCGATCACGTCGTTCGGAAACGGGTGCTTTTTCGAAAAAAGGGCACAGGCGACGCCGTTGGGACTGGAAACGACGCCGGAACGCCCTTGGTCGATGAGACTTTTGAGTTGTTCGATCATTCCGACGTGAGGAACCGCCCGGGCGTTGATCGCAAGGATCGTGTCGTTGCGTTCCCCCTTTTCCGGCGTCCAAAGATTCGGAACGTCGCGATGAACGAGATCCTTCAGATAGGGGCGAACGATCACTTCGACGGAATCGCCGAGACGGCGGACAAGATCGATCAGCCGGTAAGTACCGACGTTGATCATGCAGGCGGCGCGAGCAATGGTCGCTGGAAAAAGTTGGGGCGAAAGCGAGTCTTCAAAAACGATAATGTGCATCGGCGGTGTCGTGGTAAAATAATCACTTGCGTTTGAGCCGCAAAGCGTGCCTGTTGTCGGAACATTTTATTCAATCGTAATATTTTACCACAAAGATCATTCTTTCGGCAAGAGAATCCGAAAATTTTCCTCCGGCTCACCAAACGCGACACCGTTCTTTTTTATTGCCACCACATTAAAGGCGACCTTGAAGATTCCGGTCGAGCCGTATAATTTCCGACGAGATTCTGCTATAGTGTGAAAAATGTCCTCCTCGGAAAAATGAAAAGCAGCCGAATTGCGGCTTACCTTTTCCCCACAATCGTCGGGCACATCCATGATTTCCTTTTATTGCCCTTCTTGCGGTAAGCATTACACGTTCAGCAACAAATTCGCCGGTCGAAAACTCGTCTGTTCCGCCTGCAAAACGGAAAACGTCGTTCCGGAGCCGGAAGAGGAACTGGGACTCGCCCCGGAACCGGAAGAGGAACTTCGCCTCGCTCCAGAGCCGACATCGGTCGAAATCGCCTCTCAGCCGCCGACAAAATCATCGGGGTCTCCTTCGCTTCCACCTCCTCTGCCGACAGCGGAGCCGGATTCTTCGACATTTGCCGTGTCGATTCCCGTGCCGCCGCCGTTGCCGCCGTCTCATTCCTATCCGCCGACCCCACCCGTTCCTCCACCGTTACCTTCTTTTCCATCGTCCTCGACCCCGCCGCCGGTTCCGTCGACGTTTTCCTCGGCCTCTTCGGCGCTTTCCCCTGTTCCCCCGCCGGTTCCACCATCGTATTCCGAGGGGAGCGGAAGCGCATCGCCAACCGGCGCGATTGATTTGGACTCCACGATTTTGGCCTATGTTTTTGAAGATAAAAAGCAAGCGGACGAAGCGGCGTCTCAAGCGTCTCCGGCCCCTGCGCCCGCCAAGGACGAACTCATGGAGTTGCCGAAGCGGCGCCCGTGGATCTATTGGACGAGCATTTTGTCGATGCTTTTGTTGTTGGTCGGTGTGAGTGTTTATCTCGCCCTGTTCGTCGATTGGCGGCCTCCCGATCCGCGTCCGCAACAATTGGAGGGACTGTACCGACTCGGTTCGCAAGCGCAAATCGAAGCGAACGAAAAGGTATCCGATTCCGGTAAATTACGGTTGCAAGCCCAGGAAACATGGAGCTTGGCGGACAAAACGATCGATTCGCTTGTCTTGACGATCGCTCAAATCGACGATAAACAGCTCGACCTCCGTGACGCCGAAGCGATGCTTGCCGCCGGAGGAAGTCAGGAACAGATCGCCGGAATGCAGAAAAAGAAGGACGAAGTTCAACAATCGCTCGCGGCGGCGGAAGGTCGCTTGGCCGAATTGCGAAAACAAGCCCAGGAAAACATCATGCTGGCCTCGACGTCCGAAACCGATGCGGATCGGGCCGCAAACGATGTCAAAGTTCTCCGTCTCGAATCGGATTACTACAAACAACAGGAAGAGGAGTTGAAGGAAACGATCGCGGCTCGACCGGATGATCGGGAGCCGGCGCCGTTGCCGATGTTCGATCGGGACAAAAACAAACTTCTCTTGAACGAAACCGTTTCACTGTCGACCGATTGGACGGAGAATTATTTTCGATATTTTTCGTTTCCGGACATAGATCCGGAGCGGTTTTTTGCAACATACGACACCTCCCGGCGATTTTCCGGTGAAAAAGCGCTCCGGATAACGTCGTTGGAAGCCAAACCGATTCGGATTCTTTTTCCGGAATCGAAAAACGCCGCCGCCGATCTGTCGGCGATGAAATACCTGAGCTTTGCACTCCGGTTTCCGGAAATGACGGACTCCGCAGCGGCCGGAACGACACTTGACGCCGGAAAAATCGGCGAAATCCGTGTCCGATTCTGCAATTCCGCCGGATATGTCGACATCCAAACGATTTCCCCCCGGTTTTGCGAAGCGGTGTTCTACGATGGCCGCGGCAAATTCGTTGCCGTCGACGTTCCGTTGACCGGCGACTCCCATTTTTGGAAACGCTCCGAAAACGTCGACATGAAAAAGTTCGAACGCCGTGACGACACGATCGATTCGCTGTTGACCCGTTCGGTGGCCCAAGCGTCCCTTGCCGAAACGACGGACAAGGAACCAACGTTTTTCTCGCGGATCGATTGGATCGAACTCCGTTTCATTCCCTTGACGAATCGGACGACGTTCTGGATCGACGGAATGCTCGCAACGGAAAAACGAACGCGGGACCCCTACGACCTGCTTCGAGCGGAATCGTCGCAAGCCGAACAACGAAAACGCGAAGCGGAGCGACTGAAAAACCGGCGGCCGATAACGATGTTCTCGACTTCCGAGCGTCCCCCCTCGAAATTGAACACCGACGAGGAGGTCGAATTCCACGACGAGGATTCGATGCACGAAACCGATTCCGACCCGAAAAAAGCCCCGGATTCCCAATCGAAAGCGGGCAAGGACAAATCCGGGAATGGAGCCGCTGTCGAAATGCTTGAGTTTCCCGGAACGGAGGAGGAGCGCATTCAACGGGTGCTCCGTTGGGCGTTGCAGACGGCCAAAGGACGCGCCCGAATCGTTGCGGGAGGCGAACGCTTGTCGCTCGGTCCCAAAAGTAAAATTCCGGCTTCCATTGATCTCGTGGAAGAATTGGACGTCGCGGGATTCAATCGGATGACCGAAACCGACATTGATTTGATTTGCAGCCTGAAAGGACTGAAGCGGTTGAATCTGGCCCGAACGGGACTGCAAAATCCCGTAACGGCAAAACTCGCGGTCCTGAATTCGTTGGAATACTTGAATCTCGCCGGAAATCAATTGACGTTCGATGCGTTGAAACCGCTTCAAACATTGGCGGCGTTGACGGATCTCAATCTCGATGGAATCGCCCTGAGCGAAAAGGGGATCGAGTCGTTGGCAATGCTCAAAAACCTGAAGACGCTGAGCTTGAATCGGTCGATGGTCGGCAGCGGCGACCTCTTGTATCTGGCACCGTTGGCGCAATTGGAAACACTCTCGTTGACGGCCAGTAAAGTCGGCAACCGCGGACTTCAGTATTTGAAAACGGTCCCGTCGCTGAAAACACTCGATCTTTCGAAAACCGACGTTTCGGACCCCGGAATGCCGTCGCTGGTCGAATTGAAAAACCTGCAAACGCTGATCGTCGACGGAACGGCGCTTACCGACGCCTGCTTGAACGACCTCGCTCGGATTCCGAAGCTCACCATCGTCTCGGCGGTGAACACGAAAATCACCGCGCAAGGGGTCCGGCAGACACTCGGCGGCCAATGGATCGACCGCATCAAAACCGATACGGCACCGTAATCGATATCAATGCCACATGCACGCAATTCCCATTGAAAGAGCGCTGCTTGTCGCACTCGGCGTGATCGGAACGCTCACCCTCTGGCGTCGACAATAAGAACGTCGACGTTCAACAATCGACAAGTCAATCGTGCGAGCCGGGACCTGCGGGCCCGGACAACAGGGGCCGCCTCAACACTCCGGGCCCGCAGGTCCCGGCTCGTAGTCTCATTTCCGTTTCCGCAACACGTCACGGAGGACGTCGGGGCGATCCGTCGTGATCGAGTCGATTTTACAAAAGAGCAGGAGATTCATAATCGCCCCCTAGTTGACCCTCCATGCAAGGACGTTTAACCCATCATAGTGCAGCAGATCGATGAGCTTGGGGGAAAGCATTTTATCGTTCAAGCTGACGGAGTTCGTTCCAACGGCTTTCGCTTTTTCGATGAGCGTTTTCAGGAATGCTTCCGCTTGGTCTTCGGCGTCCCCTTCGACTTTCAGGCTGAAAAGATGGGCCGTCTTCAAACGAGGCTCGATTTTTCGAAGTTCGGCGAGCGTTTTCGTGGAGAAGGAAATCACGAACACGGCGTCGACCATGCCGAGCTTGTCGAGGAGTTTGGCGACATCCTCTTCGATCCCTTCCTGTTTGATTTCGATGACGGGAATGCAAGCCGTGCCGCGGAGGCATGACAAATATTCTTCCAGCGTCGGCACTTTTTCGTTGGCAAATCGTTCGCCCTTCCATTTTCCGACATCGAGATTCCGAACCTCTTCGAAGCTCATTTTCGTAACATCGGTGTCGACGCCAGCCGTCCGCTTGAACGTTTTATCGTGCGCCAACACGAGCACGCCGTCAGTGGTACGGTAAACGTCGCATTCCGCTCCGCTCGCACCGGCTTCGACCGCCAAACGGTACGCCGCAAGCGTGTTTTCCGGAGCGGCGAACGAAAACCCCCGATGAGCGATGTTCATCAGTTTCGGCAGCGAGTCGTACTCGGCGCCGAACGAAACAATTGCCGTGCAAAAAAGAACGATCATCGCGGTGATCGGGGAGACGCCATGTCGCAAAAGAGTCATGTTTTCGAGTTGTTTACGGCAATGTCCGCAGCAGCGAAAGGATCGCGTATCCGGTGCCGTATTGTTGGTGATAATCGTACAGCGGATAGTCCCACCAGGAACCGTCCTTTTCCTGAACGCCCAGCAGGATGTCCGCCAAGTGTTCCCGATAGAGCGGGCGATTCGCCTCCGGAATCGTTTCGATACAAAGCGAAGCGTAATATTGTCCGTAATAGAAAAAATATCCGGCGATCTGGTAGAACGATTCGTGCGGAATCGGCCGTTTTCGTCCGATATCGAGCCAACCGTTGCGGGCGAAGAACCGATTGAGCCAATTCTCGAGCACCGCGTCGTTTACGTCGGTGTCTCCCCATCGCCGCATGGCAAGATTGCAGGCTTGCGAACGGCCCAAACTCCCCGCCGGCAGGTTGATCGAACGCCGAGGTTGCAAGCGAATATACTCGCCGTACAGATAAGCGAAGTCGGGGAGCCGCTGACGCTTCATCGACGCCATGGTTTTGTCGATCACCTTTTGCGGCGGCTCGATGCCGTGCTCCTGCGCTTCCTTCAGCGCAAGGAGTCCGACCGCCGACACGAAACAGGCGGTCGTTTCCGACGGCGGCGTCGTTTCGTTCCAATCGTAATAGAACCAACCGCCGAGTGTCGTTTCGAAACGGCGGAGCATGTCGATTTGGCCGCGAATCAACTCCCGGATTTTATCGTTGCGTTCCCTGTCGTCCGGAAAACGGTCGAGCATCCGAACGAGACATTGGATCCCATAGGCGTGTCCCCAGACGTTGTAAAGAACGTCCGGCGAGGAGCGTCGCAATGTCGGCAGATAGTCGTTGATCCACCATTCCGCACGATCGATGCTCAACAGGAATTTTTCCTTGTCGACGCCGAGCTGTTCGAACGTGAGCGGGTTTTCCGTCCGTTTCGTCGCCGCTTCGACTTCCAGCAGGGCCATCAGATCGAGCGCCGTCGTTCCCGCCCGGTAGGCGTCGTGAGAGGAACCCGGAGCGTAAATGTTCAACTGCTTCGTTTGGCGGGCGGAACCCCAGGAACCGTTCTTGTTTTGCCGCTCAATCAGGAAATTGATGCCGCGACCGACCGACTTTTCGATTTGCTCCCGTGTCGGAGCGTTCGCCGAGCGGTCGAGTTTAACCCCTTGCAGGGCTAATGCCGGCGGGTCGGCGAAAGCGGATGACACCGACAAAAGAAAAACGAGGGGGAGGACAAAACGCATCATAAGCTCTCTTGTCTGAACAAATTTTCCGGCAAAGTCGAACTGGTTTTTCCATTTTAATATTTATCAGTCGGCCTGTCAAGATTTTGTCGGGATGCGGACCGTTCATGGGCGTAAAATTTTGTGAACAAGATGGGCTGCCGACCTTGTCGAATTGCCCACAGTATTTTACCGTACCCTTCCGGAAGTGAAAATCGTCGCCTCTCTGTTTTTTTACCGCGTGGCACTGTATCATGGCGGTATTGAAACTCTTCCTTTTTTCGCGGAGAACCATTCCATGAAACGACGTGACGCTTTGAAACTGGGACTTGCAGCCGGACTTTCTTTCCCCTTTGTCGCGGAAGCCGCTGAAAAGACGCTGCCGGCAGCAACATTCGCCAAGCTCCCCCGTTGGCGAGGTTTCAATCTCCTTGAAAAATTCAACGGTCGGAACGCGCCGTTCGTCGAAGACGATTTCCGCTGGATTCGTGATCTCGGATTCAATTTCGTGCGGCTTCCGATGGACTACCGAATGTGGATCAAGGACAAGGACTGGCGAAAATTCGATGAAAACGTCCTCAAGGAGATCGACGAGGCGGTACGGTACGGCGAAAAATACGGCATTCACGTTAACATGAACTTCCATCGGGCGCCGGGGTATACCGTCGCCCAACCGCCGGAACCGAAAAGCGTTTGGACCGATCCCGAAGCGCAGGAAGTCTGTGCGCTCCACTGGGCGACATTCGCCAAACGGTACAAGGGGATTTCGAATGATCAGGTGAGCTTCAACCTGTTCAACGAACCGTCTTCCGTCGAGAAGATCATGGACCAGTGTATCGCCGCCCACGAAACGATCATCGCCGCGATTCGAGCCGAAGACCCGAACCGGTTGATTGTTTGCGACGGATATCAATGGGGAACCAAGCCGTTTCTCGGGCTGGGGGATCAAAAAGTCGCGCAGGCGACCCGTGGTTACGCTCCGGGCGAAATCTCCCACTACAAGGCAAGTTGGGTCAACAGCAAGGATTTTCCCGATCCTGCCTGGCCGATCGTGACCGGAAATGGGTTGCTCTGCCAACCGAACAAGGGAGATATCAAGGCGGAATTCCGGCAGCCGATGGAGATCGACGGTCCGTTCCCGACGGCAACCAAACTTCGGATGCTAGTCGGGACCGTTTCGAGCAACACGAGCCTTGTCGTCGAAGCGGACGGCAAGGTCGTCTTCAACCATGATTTCAAGCCCGGTCCCGGCGAAGGGGAATGGAAGGAAGTCGTCCACAAAAAAGAGTGGAACGTCTATCAAAACGTTTACGATCG
The DNA here is from genome assembly GCA_031549705.1 of Thermoguttaceae bacterium. Classification (GTDB taxonomy): domain Bacteria; phylum Planctomycetota; class Planctomycetia; order Pirellulales; family Thermoguttaceae; genus WRKP01. Next base: position 4,918 of record JAVBPI010000230.1, on the reverse strand, counting down.
GAACTACGAAGCGACGATTCCCGCCGGGACGAAACAGGTCAAAATCCGCGCCGCGAACGGCGATTGGCTGACACTCAAGGAAATCGGCCTGACTGGCACGAAATCGGAAGCGGTCGTTCGCCTGATTTCCGGGTGGAATCAGGAGCCGTCCCGCTTTCAATACGACGGAGAGCGGTTGACCGGCGGCGAAGTCAAAGACCGTGCCTGGCTGAAAAAAACGCAGATCGACCCGTGGACGGAGGCTCAAAAAGAGCTCGGTTTCGGCGTGATGGTCGGCGAATTCGGTTCGTTCAAATTCACGCCGCACGACATCGTTCTCCGCTGGATGGAGGACATGCTCGCCAACTGGAAGGAAGCCGGTTGGGGGTTTGCGATGTGGAACTTCCGGGGAAGTTTCGGAATCCTCGACAGCGAACGGGCAGACGTTGCTTACGAAGACTTCCACGGCCATAAACTCGACCGCAAAATGCTCGAACTGCTCCAAAAATATCGTTAGGCATGGCAGCCGGAAGCGCAGCGGTACTCCGCGCAGCGCCCGGTTGAAATCGCCAACCAACACCGAAACCGGGCGCTGCGGGAGTACCCTTCGCTTCCGGCTGTCATAAGAGGTTGATATGTATTCGGAGCCGCTTGGATATTTCATTACGATAACGGTTCGCGGCTCTTGGTTGCGTGGCGACGAAAGAGGATCCGTCAAAAAGGGGACCGGTTTTCTGCCGCCCGATCCGAATTGGGTGCGAATGGACGCTTCGAATTTGGCGAATCCCCCGCTTCTCTTTTCCGACGAACAACGAATAATAATAGAACAGGCAATTCGAACGCTTTGCGATGAACGCGGCTGGATATTACACGAGATCAATGTGCGGACGAATCACGCGCATTTCGTGGTAACGGCTTTCGAGACACCCCCGGAAAAAGTGATGTTGGATTTCAAGGCGAAGGGAACTCGGGCGTTGCGAAAAGCCGGCCTGTTCCCTCAAGACCAACGGCCGTGGACGGAACACGGAAGCACGATCTACCTGTTTAAGCAAAACGAGTTCGACTCAGCTTGTATATATGTTCGAGACGGTCAATAATTAACATGGCAGCCGGAAGCGCGGCGGTACTCCGCGCAGCGCCCGGTTGAAATCGCCAACCAACACCGAAACCGGGCGCTGCGGGAGTACCCTTCGCTTCCGGCTGTCATTACCCCATGAAATCAATGTCCCAACTGACGAATACCGCGTCGTGGAAAGCCCTTTTGAAGCATCGTCAATCCATGGAATCCGTTTCCATGCGAAAACTTTTCGCCGAGGATCCGGAGCGGTTCGACCGGTTCTCGATTCTTTTCGAAACGATTTTGTTCGATTTCTCGAAGAACCGGATCACCGCCGAAACGATGAAACTCCTCGTGGATCTCGCCAAGGAAGCGAAACTCGAAGAGATAATCGGTAAAATGTTCTCCGGCGAGAAAATCAACAACACGGAAAAACGAGCCGTGCTGCACACCGCGCTGCGGAACCGATCGAACAAACCGATCCTCGTCGACGGCCAGGACGTGATGCCGGGCATCAACGCCGTGCTTGCCAAGATGAAGGAGTTTTCGCAACGGATCATCGACGGCGACTGGAAGGGATACACCGGCAAGCCGATCACCGACGTCGTGAACATCGGCATCGGCGGTTCCGATCTCGGTCCCTATATGGTCTCCGAAGCGTTGAAACCGTACAAAACGCGATTGAACGTTCATTTTGTTTCCAATGTCGACGGCACGCACATCGTCGAAACGGTAAAAAACCTGAACCCGGAAACGACGCTCTTCATCGTCGCCTCAAAAACGTTCACGACGCAGGAAACCATGACGAACGCCGAGTCGGCCCGCGATTGGTTCCTCCAAGCGGCGAAGGACAAAGCCGCCGTCGCCAAACATTTTGTCGCCCTTTCCACGAACGGAAAGAAAGTCGTGGAATTCGGCATCGATCCGGCGAACATGTTCGAGTTCTGGGATTGGGTCGGCGGTCGCTATTCGCTATGGTCCGCGATCGGCTTGTCGATCGTGCTTTCGGTCGGGTTCGACCATTTCGAGCAGCTTTTGGAGGGAGCGTCCGCCGCCGACGAGCATTTTCGTAACATGCCGTTCGAGAAAAACATTCCGGTCCTCATGGGACTCCTCGGGATATGGTACAATAATTTTTGGAACGCCGATTCGCAGGCGATTCTCCCCTACGATCAGTACATGCACCGTTTCGCGGCGTATTTCCAGCAGGGAGACATGGAGAGTAACGGCAAGGGAATCGACAAGGAGAACAACCCCGTCGACTACTCGACCGGCCCGATCATCTGGGGAGAACCGGGAACGAACGGCCAACACGCCTTCTACCAACTGATTCACCAAGGAACGAAACTGATTCCGTGCGATTTTCTCGCTCCGGCGAAGTCGCAGAACCCGATCGGGGATCACCACCCGAAACTCCTGGCGAACTTCCTCGCGCAGACGGAAGCCCTCATGAAAGGGAAGACGCTCGAAGAAGCATCGAACGAGTTAAAAAAATCAGGTTTGCCGGAAGACGAAGTCGAACGACTCGCTCCGTCGAAGGTTTTCCCGGGAAACCGACCGACGAATTCGTTCTTCTTCGAAAAGCTGACGCCGAAAGCGCTCGGATCGCTGATCGCCCTTTACGAACACAAAATTTTCGTGCAGGGTGTGATCTGGAACGTCAACTCGTTCGACCAGATGGGAGTCGAACTCGGCAAGCAACTCGCCGGCGTCGTGTTGCCGGAATTGCAGAACGATGCCGTGATTACGTCGCACGATTCATCGACGAACGGGCTGATCGGGTTCTACAAAAAGCATCGCTAAATCCGGGCCGCGCTGCGCGGCTGAAACGCAAGCGGAGTTGAACTTATGGACTTGCTTTGGGCGCCTTGGCGCATGGCGTATATCGCGGAAGACATCGCCGCCGCAAAAGAACGTGAATCGCTTCCCAACGTCGTGGTTTCGACCGACGCCGACGCCGCTTGTTTCATCTGCCAGGCGATTCACGACCCGAACCACGATCGACAGCGGTATGTCGTCCGTCGAACGGAACGGACGATCACGGTGCTGAATAAATTTCCGTACAACAATGGGCATCTCCTCGTTGCGCCCGTCCGACACCGGGGACGGCTCGATGAACTGGAGCGTAACGAAAAGCTCGAGTTGATCGATGAAATCGATCGCTGGACGTTGATCCTGGAACGGGAAATGCGACCCGACGGTTTCAACATCGGCTTGAATCTCGGTCGTTCGGCGGGGGCCGGGTTGCCGGGGCATCTCCATTGGCATATCGTTCCCCGGTGGAACGGCGACACGAATTACATCACGACCATCGGCGGCGCCAAAGTGATTCCGCAGGCGCTTGAAGCACTTTGGACGATTCTCACCCGGAACCGATAGGTCAGATGACGCGAATCCGGTATTGGAACATGATCTTGGGAATCGTCGACGCCGGACACAATGTATAAACGACCAGGTAGTTCCGACCCGCTTTCGGGAAGGGGGACCGGGCCGAATCGTCGATAACGTGCCGAAAATTGTAGCCGACGGAGTCGTCGATCCAATTTTCGTCCACGATCAAATCGGAAAGTAAAACGTCGCCGATTTCCAACGGGACGTCCGTATGCCCTTCGATGGGCGTCCTCTTCCCGGCGTCGGAATCGTCGAGCCTGAAAACGGAGTACGAGGCGGTTGCGATTTCCGTTGTCTGGATCGGTCGGCCGTCGGAATAAGTAATGCGGCCGAGAAACAGGGCGCTGCCGTTTTCCAAGGCGCGACCGCATTCGTTCATTTCACAATATAACTGCAAAGTGTCCCTCATAAAATATTTTCCTTGTGCAAGACAAAATCGATACGGAGACCGCATGTTTCCGCGTGGAATCGATAGGGAACCACTCTTCCGAACGGCGACACGAAGGTTTTTCGTCGCGGTTTTTTCCGTTCCGTCTTCGTTGACCACCTTCAATGTTATCGTACACCGTGTCCCGGTCCCGATCCCGTAAGCATACCTGAAGAATTCCGGTGTCGACGACTCCGAAAACGTGCCGTCCCCCCAATCCAACCGGAAATACGTTCCGACGGATCCCGTCAGATAGACGACAAACTTTTCGTTCACATAAACGACATCCTCCGACGCAAGAGCCGCTTCGATCGGATAGTCGAAGTAGCGGAAGGTGATCTCCTTGTCGATGACTCCTAGATCCGTCAATCCTCCATACCGAATACATAGGATTCCGTTTCCGGTGACCCTGGCGCCGGCGCGATTGTCCAACAATTTCGTACATATCGTCTTTCCTTTGGGAATCGAAATGACGCCGTAGTTGATGCACGACTCCATGGCTTCACGGCGATGATCCTCAAGCGACAACTTGCCTGCCTGTCGATCGCCGGGAGTTGCGTCCGCCTTGATCCCCCCGTATTCCAGAAATTCCTGGGCCGTTGAACCTAACATCGGGGCGACACCGGCAAGGTCGATGCTCGATTCCGCACGAACGATCAGTTGCTTGAGACGCCCCTGTAAACGTCCGTTAAATCGTGTGAGGTCGAGTTTTCCCGCCGGTTTATCGACGGTCCATTGTTGTCCGGAAACGGTGCGGGGAAACGCGATCGATTGGTCGGCGGTTCCCGTGAACGTCGATTCGGCGTTCGGGCCGGTCGTCCACGAGACGGCGTCGTTGGCCGTGCTTTGGACGTAAGCCACGTTGCCCGTTACGGTTAACCGTCCGTCCTGAACGATGTGAATCGAGCCCAAGCCGCGATTGCCGATCTCCAGATTAACCGTACTGATTTCCGCCGTTCCCCAATCGGCCGTGATGCTCCCGGTCGCGGCGGTCGAACTCTCCTGGATGGTCAACTTGTTTTCGACGGTCGTCTTTCCTTCGAGACAAGCGAAATAGGCATCGG
>JAVBPI010000041.1:0-2916 GCA_031549705.1 Thermoguttaceae bacterium | reverse complement strand
TGAGCAAAGACAAATCTTATGACGTTTATGCGACGTGGTTTCGGGTTCTTTCGATTGGTCAAATCCTTTTCGTTCTTGTCGGCGTCATCGGTCTTTGCACGTTCATCAAGTCGCCGAAGCCCGCAGCAGACCCGAGTTGCCTCCGCCTGAAGGTTGGAGGGGACGAGCTTGATTATCCCATCGAATCCGACAAGAATCTCACGATCGAAATCGAGAACGGCAACATCAAGTTTTCGACGACGCCTCAAAACGCACCGACTACGCCTCCACGAAAGTAACGCACCAATCGGCAAACGACATCCGAACGGGCGCGGGCCGTCGTTCGAGCTTCTTGTTGAGACTCCCTTGAAGGTCGCGCATCCGCTTCCCCTCGTCGAGCCCAAGGTCGGGCCAAAGAATCTGATAGGCAAGATTTCCGTCGAGTTTCCCGTCATGTTCGGCGACGGCTTTGGCAAGCTTCCGTTCGGTGGTCGAAACAGGACAAACCCACACCTCACCGTTTTTCGTCCAGAGAAGGCACCCGTCCTGGCTGACGCCGACACCGTCGGGCCGATTGAGCGTCGTCGAGATGGGCACCGGCTTGACGTCTTTCCGCCGCACCGGTTTTTTCGGTTTGGTCGCATCTCCCTTCAGGATACTCTCTGTTGCCGCCGGCGGGACGGACGCCGTGACGCCGATTGTTCCAGATTCGATCCGGACGCGGATGGCGATCGGGAGCGGGATTCCGTCGAACGGTTCGCGTTCGTGGGGATCGAGGAGCAGCAGGAGTTCGGCTTGTTCGATTTGCACGGATGTCTCTCCTAAATTCGAAATTTAGGACGGGAATCCGGCTATGGTCTTGCAAAACGTTAGCGGGTTTGGTACGTTGAAAAAGCGTCGTTACGGTGCGCGCACCTTATCGACGCTTTTTCTTGCGTTTTTTCGAAGTTTTTTGTTTATTTCATTTTCTCGGTATTTTCCGTAACCCCATACAAAACAATACGTTACGTCACTGTCGGAACAAAGGGTTGTTTTCTTCACACGGCAGAGGTCACAGGTTCGAATCCCGTGTCGCCCATTTACTTAACCCACTTGAAAGTCAAGCACTTACGAACATGCTTGACTTTCTTTTTTGCCTGTGCTAAATTCGCAAATGGGGGACACGGTGTCCCCCGACGACCGAAATCCAGCGAAAAAGACAGGGCAATGGCAAAGGTTCCAAGGTATCGGAAACACTCGACCCGCAACTTGGGGTTCGTGCAAGTCGACAAAAAACGAGTCTACTTTCCGGGAAAATACAATTCGGCGGAATCCCTTTCGGCGTATGCGGATTTCGTGAAAAAGTTCGCCCAGAAAAAGGACACGGCGGACACGGGAATTCCGGATATTCGGTCAACTCGCGGCGATGGCGTTCCGATTCGGCTTTTGGCGGCCCAATTTCTCGACTGGGCAAAAACCAAATTTGTCAAAAACGGGCGGTCGACCGGGACCTATGAACGGTTCCGTGATTCCATCGTTCCGCCGTTGCTCGAAAAGTTCGGCGACCTGCCGACGTCGAAATTCGGCCCCGTCGACCTGAAAGAGATTCGGAAGGAATTCGTCAAAAGGGGGCTTTGTCGAAACGAGGTTAATGACCGAACGTCACGGGCCAAGCGGATATTCTCTTGGGGCGTCGGCGAAGAACTTGTTCCGGAATCCGTTGCCGGGGCGTTGCAGTACGTGTCGCAGCTCGACAAAGGCGAAACGACCGCCCGGGAAACGGCTCCGATCAAAGCGGTGCCGGATGCGGTAATCGACGCAACGCTGAAATTCCTGCCTCCGACCGTCGATGATATGGTCGATGCCCAACGATTGACCGGTTGCCGTCCGTCTGAAATCTGCAATCTCCGTTGGTGCGACATTGACCAATCCGACGATATTTGGATTTACACGCCGTGGGAGCACAAAACGGAGCACAAGAAAAAGCCTCGGCGTATTGCCGTTCGACCGGCGGCGCAATTGATCCTTGAAAAGTACCGACACCGCCCCGTCGAGGAGTTTATCTTCTCTCCGCGTGAAACCGTCCGGATTATTTCGGAGCGGAAGCGAATCGCGAGAAAAACGCCGGTCCAGCCGTCGCAGGTCAAGCGATCGGAGAAGGCGGCAAAGAGACCGCCAAAACACAATGAGAAATATTCGACACGGGCTTACGAACTGGCAATAGATCGAGCGGTAATCAAATACAATGCAGCCGAAACAGAGAACGCCAAGGAGCAAGGTCGCAGACCGGTCCTAATTCCCGCGTGGAGTCCGAACCAGATTCGACACGCTTTTGCAACGGAAACCGAAAACAGTGTCGACAAGGAAACAGCCCGAATCCTCCTCGGACACTCGCACCAATCGACGACGGAAATCTATCTCGACGAAAATATCGAAAAAGTCAAGGAAGCCGCAAGACGGATCGAAAAGAAAGCGAAGGCACAGAAAAAGAGTTGATTTACCGGCGGCCAAACGGAGACGGTCGCTTGCATTTTCAAGGACGTTGAGCGGTCATTGAAAACCAGGTAGAGCAAGAAACATCGTCGCCCCTTGGAGCGGGTAGGACTCCAAGGGGCGAAAAAGAAAAGGCCCGGTGAACGACTCCGGGCGCATGGCGTTGGGGAGAGTCCCCAAGATATCGCCGCCAGAACCCATGGCGGCAATGATTCACCATTTGTCAAGCGGACATTCGGCGGCGTTGATCCACGATTTCAGTGCGGTAAAGCAGCCGCACCGCTCGCAACGGTTGCCGCTGAAAAACTCACACGTTGCGCAAATTCCAAGACGCCGCACCCGCTCCGCGTCGTCGACCGTCCGGAACCCGTCCAAGGCGAAAGCGGTCAGCGTTCCGGCAAGGTTCGCCGCCTGTCGCGGCAACGACGGCATGCTCCCCGGCGTCACCCTTCGAGCGTCCATCGT
>JAVBPI010000098.1:0-3200 GCA_031549705.1 Thermoguttaceae bacterium | reverse complement strand
CGCAGGAAGAGTTCAATAAAGTGATGGAATTCAATCCGAGCGTTTCGACGGATTATCCCCGTAGTCCGGTCGACAGCGTTTCGTGGTTCTCTGCCGTTGATTTTTGCAACAAAATGAGCGACGCGGAAGGACTCACACGATATTACGATTTACGTAACATCAAAAAACGAGCGAGCGGCGTGATCGACGGCGCAACCGTTGCGGTTCTCGGCGGCGACGGTTACCGTTTGCCGACGGAAGCTGAATGGGAATACAGTTGTCGGGCGGGAAGCATCACACCGTGGTGTTTCGGCGATTTGATCGTCGAGGTCGGCCTCTACGCCTGGTATTTCGACAACGCAAGCGGCGAAACACATCCGGTCGGCGAGAAAAAACCGAACGCATGGGGACTCTACGACATGCACGGCAACGTCATGGAATGGTGTCACGATTGGTACGGCGAGTTCTATTACCAACAGTGTTCGGAGGATGAACATTATCCCACCGGTCCCGAAGACGGGGCGGGAAAGGTTCTTCGCGGCGGCGCTTGGCAGTTCGGGTCCGAAGCGACTCGCAGCGCCTGCCGAAACGGCAGCAATCCCGAAGCGACGTCCAGCGTAATCGGGTTCCGTATCTGCCGCAACACCGTCGACGATGTGGTGTAGTTTCACGACAGCCCGGGAATTACCGTCCGTTTTTCATGCGGCATATCTTTTCGCCCGGCTTGCTATTCTCTGACGAGTGTCATAAACTATTGCGTTACGGCAAAATCGTTTGTATCGCTTTTACCGGCTCGACGGATCACTTGCTTTCGGCAATCTATTCTAAATGCTCGACAAGCCCGGATTTCCATTCTATACTTTTCGAAGGATTCAAGCATCCGTTTGCGGTATGTCCGTAGGTGGGTGTGTTTGTGTATCGCACGACTGAAACACCAAACGTTGTTTTAGTCCCACATTCAACGAGGAACACACCATGCTCAAAAATTTCAAGATCGGCACGAAATTAATGTGGGGCTTCGGCCTTCTATCCTTGATCACGTTGCTCGTCGGCCTTGCCGGATATGTCTGCCTCGGCATGGTCGCCGACGAAGTCAGCCTTTTGAACGGTCTCGCCGAGATCACGAAGAATGTCAACATCGCGATCAACGAATCGAACGCCGCTCAAACGGCGGCAACGGATTACGTGCTGAGCAAGGATCCCAAGCACAATACCGAACTGGACAAGCACATCCAGAATATTCTCGATCTCGGTCCGATCTTGACGAAAGATATCGCGGATAATGATCGCGCGAACACCGATACGACGAAAGAAGTCGCCAATCTCGAAAAACTCGCCGGAGATTACAAGACCGAGCACTATAAATTCGTCAAGTTTTACGACGACAAAGTCGCCGCGGACAAACGCCGCGCCGCCGCTCGTGGTGTCGCTCTTGATGCAATGGACGCGCTGATCGCCCAAATGAACAAAGTCACCGATGAGGAATCCGAAGGGAAAAACGCCAAAGGCGAACCGATGGTGTCGCGCTTTCGGGTCACTCTCATGGAAGGAGGCGGAAGGTTCATGCAGGAAATCGAACGAATCGGTGTCGAAATTCGCAATTACGATTTGGCGCTGAACAATCCGGACGCAAGAGGAAAAGCCCAAACTGAAGCATACGCACTGTTCACGAAAATCGACGCCGACGCGAGAAAACTCCAGAGCGAGCTTCCGAAAGAAGGATGCAAAAAGGCGATTCAAGGCGTGATCGACGCTTTGGGACCGTGGAAACAGACGTTCACCGACAACGTTACCTCCAGCGACGGCATGATGACCGTTGAAACGTAAAATGAAAAAATCGCGGCCAATTTCTCCAACTCGGTGAACACCATTCTCACCTTGGTCGAAGGAGATATGAAAAAATGTGAAACCAACGTCGCGGAGACAGATCGTTATGCCTCGTACGGAATTATCGCCGCAATCGTTTTCGGCGTTCTCTTCGGCATCATTCTCGGACTTGTGTTACGTTCGGACATCACGACGGGGATCAAGGGGGTGACGACGTTGATGCACTCGGTCGCCGGTGAAGGGGATATTTCCGTTCACGTTCCCGAAGCGTTCCTCAGCCGTAAAGATGAAACCGGAGATTTGGCCAAAGCGGCAGGTATGGTACTTCACGATTACCAAAGCGTTTCCAGCATGGCCGACTCGCTCTCCAACGGTAATTGGACGGTGCAGATCCATCCGAAAACGGAAAAGGATTCGATGAACATCGGTCTCAAGAACATGATCGCCGCCGTTAATGAAACGTTGCACCAAGTCAACGCGGCTGTTGCGCAAGTCGCAACGGGAGCCGGTGAGGTGTCGACGGCGTCCATGGCCCTTTCGAGCGGGGCTCAGGAATCGGCGGCGAGTTTGGAAGAAATCACCGCGTCGATGAGCGAAATCAGCAGCCAAACGAAAGCGAACGCCGAAAGCGCCGGCAACGCCCGTGATTTGGCCAAGAGAGCGACCGGCGCCGCCTCCCAAGGACAGCAGGCGATGCAAAGCATGACCGAATCGATGGATCGGATCACGAAGAACTCCGAAGAAGTTCAGCGCGTGATCAAGGTGATCGACGACATCGCGTTCCAGACGAACCTGCTTGCGTTGAACGCCGCCGTGGAAGCCGCTCGCGCCGGTCAGCACGGTAAGGGATTCGCCGTCGTTGCCGAAGAAGTCCGCAACCTCGCCGCTCGCAGTGCGAAAGCCGCTCGGGAAACCGCCGACCTGATCGCAACCAGCGGTAAGGAAATCGAAAAGGGAGGCGAAGTCGCCAACCATACGTCGGAAGTCCTCAACACGATCGTCGATCAGATTAAGCAGACGACCGACTTGGTCGCCGGAATCGCGATTGCAAGCAATGAGCAGGCTCAAGGCGTGAACCAGGTGACGATCGGACTTCAGCAGATCGACGCCGTGACGCAGCAGAACACCGCCAGCGCCGAGGAATCCGCCAGCGCAGCCGGCGAAATGAGCGGCCAAGCGGCCCAATCGCAGTCGTTGATCGCGAAATTCCAACTGCGTCGGTAAGAACGAGGACTTAAGAGCCGGGGGTGTAGGCGTACTCGCCGTAGCCCCCGGGTTGTTTGCGTCAGAAAAATGCGACGAACCCGGGGGCTGCGCGGAGTACCGCTTCACCCCCGGCTCTTTTTTTGTATTTCTCGACTATCGAGCGCCGCAGAGAATCAGTTGTTTCATTT
>JAVBPI010000212.1:0-6618 GCA_031549705.1 Thermoguttaceae bacterium | reverse complement strand
GACGTTGCGGCGTCATAACGGCGACGAAGTTCGAGTTCCGCCAAGGTCATTTCGGAGGGAATGATAAATCGGCAATGAACGTCGCAATCTTTCAGGCATTTTGATCCCGAATACTCGCAATCGATTTCCCGCGAAAGTCCTTTTTTGCACGTTTTACCCGTCTGAACGGCATGGATGCAAAACGGCGGCGTCAAAATGGCGGCGTCAAATCTTCCGCCCCTTGGAGTCCTACCCGCTCCAAGGGGCGACGATGTTTCTTACGCAACCGCATGAGTCGATTTCGGGATTTCCGCCGAAACGTGAGCCGGAAAACCGGCCGCGTTTTTCCTAATTCCTTACAGGGTCCAAGCCGCTGATGTCCAGCTTCGACGTGATGCGGTTCTTTCGAGCCGTCGTGAAGATCGTCGCCAGATTTTCGAGCAGCTTCGTAAACGTAACGTATTCGAGCGTTTGCCCGGCTTTTCGTCCGAATTCCTGCGGAATGCGGAGGAACGCTTCGAGGTCGTCGTTGATGATCATTTGCCGCGTCAACGCAACCAATGCCCCGCGAGTCTGGAGCTTGTTCTTATATTCCGTTTCTTTCAACGAAACGTGTGGAATGTCCTCCCCTTCGTCGACGACGGCAAGCGTTCCGTCCATCTCGAATTGGTAGTGGGACATTTCCTTGAAGTCGCCGGTCGTCGCAATGTACGCAATTTGCATCGCGACGGACTCGATCCGCTGGTACGCATTGAGAAGCGACTTATTCGCGACGTTGCCCAAGACACCGGGGAGATTAACGCTCGAAAACGTCGAGAGACTCCCGGCTTGGATGCGACGGCTTCGGAGTTGCTTTGACGCCTCGAACGCGGTTTCGATCAAACCGTTGTCGGCCCGACCGCCGGGATAGTACATTCCCGCCGCCTGGATGCAGGCGTGAAACAACGCTTGCAAGCCCATGCCCCGATGTTCGCGAGAAACAGCTTGGTCGACGGTCCGCTGATCGTAACCGAGTTTTTCAACGTCCCGGTCGCTGACGCCGCCGCTCATCAACAGCGACGCTTCGATGACCGACGCCGACCCGACCCGGTTCGTCGTACCGACCGACGCGGTTCCCAAGGTCGACGGATCGCGACGGGACGGCGTGGAAATACCACCGGCTTGAACCGGGGCGTCTTGCGGCTGCGGCGGCTCCGCGTTCGGTTCCGGTTTCGGGACGGTTTCCGATTCGAAAACTTTCTGTAACGCGGTCTTGTTCGCTTCGTCGAGCGTGTCGGGATTGAATCCCTTGTCTTTCAACCATTGATCGAAATTCATGGTATCGGTTCCTTTCAGTAAAGAGGCTTGAATCGTAACCGAATTATGAAGATCGGCCCCGGCGGGAACGAAAGAGACTTCACGAATCGGCGTTCGTACTATGATAATCGGGCCGGTTTGTTCCTGCCCGTTTATTGTTACTGTTTCCCCTTCCGGGATGAATTGCTGCATCGATTCGGGAACGGCTCCCGATCCGACCGAGACTTGCCATTTCTTCCCGGCCTTGTGCGTGTCGACGATCTCCTTGACGTCCTTATTGTCGAACGATAATTTTCCGCCGATCTCGACAGTATGGCCGTCGATCCGGATTTTCTCGGTATGACCGATTTCGCGGTCCGGATTATGGTTCCGAAGGATCGGAATGTTTTGATCGTGGTCGATACCGGCCAACGGTTCAAGGTCGATGACGACGGGAAACTTGAATCCCGGCAAGAGCAAAAGCCCGCCACTGTACGCCGGATTCATATTAACGGACGGAATCCGCCCAAGGCTCCCGGCCTGAATCTGAAAATTATCGATCTTGATTCGTTCGTTCATCGTTTCCTCGTTGGTCGGTGATTTGGGGCGGCTGATCCGGGTTCATGGGCGGCGGGAACAATTCGTCTTCTTTCCGCATCTGGGCGGCCTGTTGTTCCGAGTCCTGACCGTATCTCGCAAAGTATTCCTTTTTCGACATGAGCCGGGCGTTGTTCAACTTGATCGCGGCTTCGGCTTCCTTCAGCGGGTCGACGTGCTCCATCTCCGCGAAATACCATTCCTTTTCAATCGTTGCGATAATTGTCGGATCGATGTTCGGTTCGTCGCTGACTTCGGTGAAATAGTCGAACGTGTCGTCGAGAATGTACGTCAATCGCTGCTGGATCGTTTCAACGTAACGGAAAAAGGTTTGATGATCGAGCCGACCGGAAACCGCCGTGATTTCGTCTCGTTTCGATGCGGTCTGGCTTGGAAGTTCGGCGTTGATGAGCGACGCCTGGTCTACGAAAACGACTTGAACGCCGTGTTTCCGGACTCCCAGCCGAATCGTCGAGAGTATTTCCGAAAGCGTGATACCGCAACGGTCGTCGATGAAAAAAGGTGATTCGTAAAGAGCGCTCGACGATTCGGTGATTTGTTCCCAGTCCCGTTTACAGAGCCGTTCCGGTTGAAGAATTTTCCCATGATAAACGTCGGCGACGTCGGAGACAATTCGTTTCAAAATTTCCTGTCTCGTCATTTCGAGAGAGAAAAAGATCGTCGGAATCTTTTGACGAAAACAGATGTTCCGAATGAGATTTCCCGCCGTCGTTGTCTTACCGACGCGGGGACGCGCACCCAAGACGACCTGATTCTTTTTTCGGAGTCCGCCGAAGAGCTTTTCGTCGAGAGCGGGAAAGCCGGTCGGGATGGTCGGTTCCGCTTTGGTTTCGATACCGGCGATGCCGTCGACCACCCATTGCCGGGCGCCGACAAGTCGGATCGATGCGCAGCCGTCCAACTCGTTTGTTGCCGCGTCGAGCAGTTGCTTGACCTTCGACGCGGTTGCGTCGGGAGCCTGACATTCCGCAAGCAGGCCCGCAGCGACATAAGCTGCACGGCGTAGCTTTGCTTTGTCGGCAATGATTCCGGAGTAAAATGCGGCGTGAAAAGGTAACGATATTTCCTGAAGGATTTCGCCGATGTATGCCGCTCCCCCCGTCGCCTCCAGTTCCCCGGCAGATTCAAGTCGGCGGTGAAGCGAAAGTACTTCAATCGGCTCCCCGGCGTCGCGTATCGCAAGCAACGCCCGAAAGATGCGGCGGTTGGCGTCGGAGTAGAAATCGTCTGGTTTAACGATACCGGCGGCGACGTCGAGCGTTTCCGGGGCCGTGTCGGCGTAGGCCGAATTAAGCACCGCGCGTAGAACCGCAAGTTCTGCACCGGTATCGTGCGGCGGGATTTCGCTAAAATCAACCGCCCTGTCTTGCCGTTTTTTCATCAGCCCTCCCTTCTCCGAAGAGCGGCCTGTTCGTAACGGAAAATCTCCGCTCGAATTTCGTCGATGAGCGTCCGCCGATCATTCTCGCTCTCTTCAAGAGCAATGCGTCGGCGTTCCATTTCCGGACCGAACGGTGAGTCGTCAGCGTCGGGAAATTCCCGTTGTTCGTTGGGGTACATTGGCGTTCCGTCTTGTAAGGGGGCTCCGTAATGCTTTTTGTTGCGACTATTCGTCACGGCTCCGAAGAGCGGCCCGTGTCTGATCCAGAGCGGCAATCATTGCGACGACGTCCTGTTCGACGTCCCGGATAATTTCGCGGAAATAGTCGGCAACGTCGGGGTCATGTTCTTTGTTGAGCCTGCTTTGAATCTGTTTCTTGAAAACCTTGCGGGTCGCGAGTCGCATCTCCAGAAACTCCAGTTGAAGCAAATCGAAATCGTGGAGGGAAATCTTCTTGCCGACCGCTAGGGCGGCAACGAAAGCAAGTCCGAGATTTACGGCGGCGTTCGACAATTCAAGTTGGTGAACCGGCAAAACGGCGGGATGATCGGTTTCCGCGATTTCTTCCGTTACACCGACAAGATCGGTCGTGAACTTCTTGATCGCGTTCTCGATGTTTTTGGGCGATAGATCGGTGATCATGGTCAGGCTCCTTTCACTCGGTTGTCGCGACGCCGTTTCGGCCGGCTTTCGGGAGATTGTGTTTCTTGCGACCGGCTTCAAGATCGCGTTTCGGCATGGTGGAGACGGGCGTGGCTTCGGGAAGATCGTCGCCGGTGTTCTGAATCGCTTCGCAAAAACGTCTGATCTCTTCAAGCGACGTGTACCGGCGACCGACAAGAAAAATCGTTCGCAACAGGACGCCGCGTTGACCGCGACGCCAGAGCCGCTCAATCGTCGGTCGGCTGACTGGAACAGGAAAACGATTACACGCATCGGCAAGCGAAACGAGTGTTTCGTCGGCAAGCTCGATGTATTCTTTGATTGACATGGCGTATTGCTCCTTGGTGGACGGAGATAAAACGGTTACGTTTTCGACAACGCCTATATTCTTTTGAGTAAATCAACTTCTGTCCAACTCAAAATGAATTGTGTTGATATTGTGTTGAACATTGTGTTGAATGAATTTCGGATCAACAGCCGTTAATTACAGCACGAAAAATTTTAAACTTTCTTTGCAAGAAATAAAAAAAGCGGCTCGAAAGCCGCTATTGTGTTGAACATTGTGTTGAAGCCGTTTTGCGAATCAGCCTCCGTTAAGGCTCATTTTTTTCTTTTCTCGTCCGATTCGTGTTCCGAGACTTTGAGCGTCAGGGATTGCTTTGTCTTTACTTTCAAGAATTTTGGCGCGTTTATTTGGGTGCATCTCATTCAGTTTATCCCTTGCAGCCGCACCGGTTAGTGTTTCATCTTTTTGAATTTCTTCTCGCAGCCATTCCGTGAGTTTTGTCGCCTTTCGTCCGGGGCAACATACACCATAAGAGTACGATTTTATTTTCTGTTGGACGTTCCTTTGATACGCCTTAATCTGTTGCGATTTTTCTTCGTCTGAAGTCGACGTCCGATCAATCATCCTTGCCTCGACCTGTTCTTCAACAATCTCCGGTAGATATTCATTCCGGTGGTCGATGATATAGGCGTTGTTCACGACCATTTCTTCCAGAATTTTATCAAGATGCTTGACTTCTCCAGAGGGAATGCCCGTCTCATGGTCCCGGTGAAACTTAACGACGGCCATATCGGAACGAAAAGCGGGAGGGGCGTCGTTCTCATAGGCAAGATGCCCCATGACGTGAAGACGCCCTTCCATCATAAACGCCGCAGCATCTTCCGTTTCGTGGAGAATTTCGCCGTCGTCGGCAATCGCCGTGTACGTCATCCAACAAAGACGGCTGATTTCATAAAACGACAATTTGCCGTTTCCCATCGTTTGGCAAAACTTGGCGGGGTCGTAATTGAAAAGGAATTGATACCCGTCGACTTCGAGCTTGACTTTCGGCCAAAGCTGGTAGAGCTCGAAACACTTCTCAATAATCGGATCGAGATTTTCCGGAACCGAATCAATGTTGACCCGATAGAAGAAAATCATTCGCCGCTGAAACCCGAGAAGGTGTTCCCCCTTTGAGTATGTGGGGGTGTATTGGAGAGGTCCGAGAGATTTCGAAGCGTGCTTGTACAGTTGATCGTCCATATTGAACCCTTTCAAAATGTTGGGTGAGCAGACCTCTCGTATTCTACATCGGAAAAGGTAAAACGAAAACACCCCGGCAAGCCGAAGCCGCCGGGGTGCAAGGGGAAGGTGTTACGGTTTCGAAGCGGGAACGATTCCCGTCAGTTCCTGCAATCGTTTGTTTTGGGCAATCCGGATACAAGCCCCTCGCCAAGCGGTCCGGGCTGACTGTCTGGTAATACCGAGAATCCGGCCCGCTTCGACAAAGCTCTTCCCTTGTTCGTGTACCAGGCGAACGACGGCCCATTGTCTGTCCGTAAGGGTTTCCGTCGGCGTGATGCCGTAAATCCGCTGAACCGGCGGCAATTCGGAAAACACTTTCCGCATGAGTTTGAATCGATCAGCAGTCGCTTGGCGGGTGAGTCCGAGATGCCGGGCAATATCGGAACGGCGCAAACCACCGTAGAGCATTAAATGAGCGACTTCACGATGGATCGGCTTCAGCGTTTCCGCGGCGTCGCGGATCAAGCGACGGTCGTCGTCGGAAAGGCGTTCTTCGTCTTGCGGCTCGGGAGTCGGGGCGGCGTTCAAAACGTCGGCAATGTCGTTTTGACTGTACCCTTCATCCTGTTCCCAAAAGTCGGAAAAGTTTCGCTCTTTCGATTTTCGCCGTATCCGTTTTTTTCGGATGTCGTACAAACGATGCTGGACGCAGGAAAAAAACAGCGTGATCGCGTCGCCCAACGCCGGGTCCCATTTGTCGACGTTTCGGAAAAGATCAATGCTGCCTTGGTGAAAGGCTTCCTCGACGTCGCTGTGGGTGAAATCTCTTTTCAGGAAACAGCCATAGACGACCGACCGGGAGATGTCCAGAAAGTCGGCGTAAAACGTGCCGTCGCGGGTTTCGCGGTAACGGTGGAGCAGGTCGTTCGTTTCGGCGTTGAATTGTCTGATACGTGGGCTCTTCATGCTTTCCCTCCTTTCTCCCGGCGGATCGGGGTCGGGCGGTCGGCTTTCTTTTGTCCGCTCCAGCGGGTGAAGTCGGTGTAGACCGTTGAGAGGGAATTGAACGAACGGCTGACAACCGCAGCGCGACGGCGGCGGTACGAAATGCGGGTCTTGGTTTTGGTCATTGTGTTTTCTCCATTGTACAGTGTTGTCGTGAAAAAATCGAAAGAGGGGCCGGGACGGGTCA
>JAVBPI010000157.1:0-18329 GCA_031549705.1 Thermoguttaceae bacterium | reverse complement strand
TGTGCCCTCTCTGGACTTCCGTGTGAATGCCGCCTTGGATCACAGAGACACAAGCCCGGCAATGTACGTTTATTTCGCGGCGGGGACTTCACGACCATGATCGCAATCACGCTTGGCTTCCCAGCGGCGGAAAAATTTTTGACGCTTTCCCATTCAATTCGTTTGGCACACTGATAAAATATTTGTACATTGTCGCGTTGGTGACGCTTTGCCGTGTTCATCGACACGGCATTTTCATACGTGTCCACTGACGCCGGAACCTTCGGTTCATGGGCAAACAAGGGGATACGTCATTACGTTCGAACAAGATTACATCTTACAATCAATATACGACCATGAAAACCGCGGTATTCAGCACAAAACCGTACGACAAGGAATACTTGACCGCCGCCAATGTCGGCGGCAAGCACGAATTCGTCTTTTTCGAAGCCCGACTCGGACCGCAAACATGCCGCCTCGCCGAAGGGTTTCCCGCCGTCTGCACGTTCGTGAACGACGAACTTGACGCCCCGATGATCCAATGCCTCGCCCATGAAGGAACGAAACTCATCGCACTTCGTTGTGCGGGATTCAACAACGTCGACCTGAAAGCCGCCAAGGAAGCCGGATTGTCGGTTGCCCGGGTTCCCGCCTACTCACCGGCGTCGATTTCCGAATTCACCGTCGGCTTGATGCTCTCGCTCAGTCGGAAAATTCCTCGGGCGTTTTCGAAAACCCGCGACGGCGACTTCCGATTGGACGGCCTGATGGGATTCGATTTACACGGCCGCACCGTCGGAATCGTCGGTACCGGAAAGATCGGCGCCGGAACTGCGAAAATCCTGCTCGGCTTCGGCTGTCGCGTTCTCGCCAACGACGTGTACGAAAACGACGAACTGAAGAAACTCGGCGTTCGCTATGTTTCGCGTGACGAAATTTTCCGCGAGTCGGATGCCATTTCGCTGCATTGTCCGCTCATGCCGGACACGCATCACCTGATCAACGACATGGCAATTGCAATGATGAAGCTCGGCGTGATGATCGTGAATACCAGTCGTGGCGAACTCGTCGATACGGAGGCGGTCATCGCCGGTCTCAAGAGCGGCAAAATCGGCTCGCTCGCCTTGGATGTTTACGAAGAGGAAGCGGAGTTTTTCTTAGAAGACTTTTCGAACCGCGTGATCCAAGACGATGTCCTGGCGAGAATCCTGACGTTCCCGAACGTGATCGTTACGGGACACCAAGCATATTTTACCGTCGAAGCAATGCAAGCGATCGCCCAACAGACGATCGACAACATTTCCGCGTTCGACCAGGGAAAACAACCGCCCGGTGAGATCCACTGGGAAATGGTCCAACCGAAATAGTTTGTTTTGCCGGAATGTCGAAGCCGCCCGTTCCGGTGAATTCACCGGAACCTTCGGTTCATGGACTAAACGGTTTCTAGCCGGCGAACCATGTCAGCATTGCGCGCGGAACACCGGAAATCGGATTCGGCCCATATTTCGCAACGCCAAGATAAAGAAAAATACACGCAATCGTCATCGCCAACGCCGCAAGTCCCAAGATCAGCGTGTAAACATCCGGCCGAACTTTAAGCTTTGGAGCGGCGGGTTCTTTCGGGGCCGCCGGAGTCGGGGTCGGTTCGGGGGCGGTTGCGGGTGCGTCAAACGGATTCTCCTGAACCGCTGCGTCGGCTGCTTCCGCTTTCTTTTTCTTAAAAAGGGCCATGATCGCGCTCGTTTCGTAAGATAAGGTATTCATCCGGGGATTGCGGTGGAGTACCACCTTCATCCCCGGCTCTTGGGAAGTACACCTAATTCGCCGAGAGTGTGTTCAGCTCGATATGTTCGACTTTATCGTTACGTTGAACGGTTCCGCGTCGGAATTCGGGCAGGACGACGGCGGCAGCCCGATCCGGTTCCGTTTGGATGATTTCGATCTTGCCAATGTACGATTCGCGTCCGCCGACATTACGAACGATGTCGAGTCGGTGCCCTTTCATGACACCGGAATCGGCGCCGACGGAAATTTCAACCCAACCGTTCGGTCGAACTTCCGTGACAATTCCTTCCAACCCCTTCGGCGGCGTCCCGGTGTAAAGGTCGGGATTCGGCTTGAGTCCATGCTTTTTGAGCACATCGGCGGCGTCCCGATAATCC
Organism: Thermoguttaceae bacterium; assembly: GCA_031549705.1. Lineage (GTDB taxonomy): Bacteria > Planctomycetota > Planctomycetia > Pirellulales > Thermoguttaceae > WRKP01. The sequence continues at coordinate 16,188 of JAVBPI010000157.1, read as the reverse complement.
TTGGAAAGACGTTCGCCAACCGACTTGTAGGTCGCGAGCTTCATCGCCAAGTCGTGTGCCTCGTCGGTTTTTGCAACATACGTCGAATAGAGCGTCGCCCATTCTTCCTGCGATTTGCGAAGATCCTTGCGGAGCCCGTCAACTTCGGCGCGGAGGTTGGCCTGGCTTTCGTGAGATAGTTTGACCGCCGCAATCCCTTGCTCTTTCGTTTCGTTCAGTTTCGCCAGTTCGTCGCGGAACTGCTTATTTTCCTTGTCGAGATCTTCGACCTTCGTCGCCAACTTACCGATTTCGGCAACACGACGGCTGATTTCCTCGTTCAGTTCTTTCAGGCGTTCTTCCTTCTCGGCGGTGACTTGCGTGACCTTCTTCTGAATGTCCGCAAGGTCCGTCGACAGTTTCGCCGCCCGATCCTTCCAGTTGGTGTGTGTTGCATACAGCACCACCGAGAAGGACATGAACATGATGCTCATGATGAAAATCAAAAAGATAAATATTTTCCCCACCAAATTCATAAAGCACCTTTCGCCGTTTCCAAAAGAAAAACGATGACCGAATCTGTCTATTACCGAAGGGAAAACCCCTTTTATGCCTACGGAGAATTATAACACTCTCTCTTTATCTATGTCAACTATTTTTACGCTCACTCTTGAGGAAGGTTGGGATGGAAGCAAAAAATAAATTGACGGAACACGCACAATCCTCATATCCGTTAAACGGGAGGACCGAAGCACGAAATTCTTGACAAGAGGTCTCTTTTTTGACTTCTCTACCGATATCGTCAAACATCCCATTTGCACCATACTAATTTTTCCAAAAAAACATCTTATTTACCCTAGTCGTGCTGTTTTGTTGCCGAAAGGAGCAGGAAAAAATGAGAAATCCGATTGTGCCTCGACACAGAAAATGATACAATGATGGCATTGTGGTCGACATTGTTGATATGTAACTCAGTTTTTGTCTGCGGGTGACACTTTTCGCCTTTTCTGCCCGATGTGATTTCCATGGATGCCCAACTCAATCTTCGGTTGCTTCTCGGTTTTGTGGCGTTTTTCGCGATGTCCCTCTTCTCATGTGCTTGGGAAAGCGAAACCGATGAAGACGATCCCGCCATGATCGAGTTCCGGCATGCACAAAAGCTGGTCAGTGACGGGGATTTCGATGAGGCGGTCATTGCGTTGAAAACGGCGTTGCGGCACGATTTCACGAACAAGACGATCGCCGCCGAATTGGATGCGGTTCGCAACATCATCAAACTTCGGAACGAGTTTCGAAATGTGAAGGATTCGACTCGTTGGAGCGTATTGGCACAACATTTGCGGCTCTATTATCAAAAAAACGGTGTCAAAACGGAGTGGGTCGACATTAGTCTCCAGATTTTCGACAAGTCGAAATTGACGTGGGATGCGGTGTGTGTCATCAATGCCATGATCGGCGCGGGGCGTTACAACGATGCCCTTGATTTTGCCGAATCGGTGGACAGCAACGACAAAAATCCGTCCATTCGCATCTCCAAAGGATATATTTACTACGCTGCCGGTGAACTTTCCGAAGCGAGAAAGATTTCCAAATCGTTGGTTATGGATGAACTCAAGACGCCGGACGATTTACTTCGCTTGGCAAGGCTCCAGGCGGTGACCAATCTTCACGCATCGTCCGTGAAAACGCTTGTCCGTTGTTTCGAGCTGACGCCGATCAACTCGCTCCCGAGCTTCAAAGAATACGTCGTTAAGCTTCCCGAGTTCGAGCCGTTGCGTCCTTCGTCGGAATTCGCCGAAGCACTCACTACCATGTCGAAACAGGAAAACACGACACGCTCCTGTTCGCAAAAATGGGTCGGGGTTGTGATCGATCAACGTCCCAAGTATATTAAAGATCTTGCCAAGGGCCCGATCAATCCGGATGACTGGAAAGTCAATCCGCTAGACGACGCAACGAGCGCACCAGCCGCTGTATCTGGAACCGTTCACGTCGCATCCCAATGACGCCTGAAGTTTTTCGCGGCCCAGAATTCGTCACACAACGCCGACTCGGGAACGCTCATGAAAATACTTGACGGGAAAAAAATCGCGGAAGATATCCGCGCCGGAATCGCCGAAAAGGTCGCCGAACTCAAAAAAACACGGGGAATCGTTCCCTGTCTCGCTGCCGTGCTGGTCGGAAACGATCCCGCCAGCCAAATTTACGTTGCGAATAAGGAAAAAGCGTGTGAAAAAGTCGGCATCGAAAGTCGACTGATCCGACTTCCCGAAACAACCACGACGGATGAACTTCTCGAGCTCGTCCAAAAGCTCAACGGCGATTTCGGTGTTCATGGAATTCTCGTCCAACTTCCGTTGCCTAAAGGCTGCGACGAACTGAAGGTTCTCGACGCCGTGGATCCGAAAAAAGATGTCGACGCCTTTCATCCGGAAAACGTCGGCCTGATTTCACAAGGGCGTCCGCGGTTCCTGCCGTGCACTCCTTACGGCGTGCAGCAGATGCTCGTCCATTCCGAAATCGATCCGTCGGGAAAGCATGTTGTGATCCTCGGCCGGAGCGATATCGTCGGCAAACCGGCGGCGCTGATATTCGTTCAAAAAGCCAAGGGAGCGAACGCAACCGTGACGATTGCTCACAGCCAAACGAAGAATCTCGCCGAAATCACCCGGCAAGCGGATATTTTGATCGTCGCGATCGGAAAGGCCCGGTTTGTGACCGCCGAAATGGTCAAGCCGGGCGCAGTGGTCGTCGACGTCGGAATCAATCGGCTCCCCGACGGTAAGATTTGCGGCGACGTCGATTTCGAAGCGGTTAAAGAAATTGCCGGCGCGATCAGTCCGGTTCCCGGCGGCGCCGGTCCGCTCACCATCGCGATGCTTCTGCTCAACACGCTCAATGCCGCGAAAATGCAAACGTGAGCCGAGTTGTTTGAGGTCGGCAATCAACCTTTTCACTCGAAGACGAGGAACCCCAATCCTTCCTGAAGGTTGAACGAATTCTCGGCGTTCCAACATTCGATGCCGCTGCCGGGAACGATCCGGCGGATACCGACGCCCCAAACGGTTTTCGGAAGCGGCGGAAGATTCGTCAGCGACTCCAACGGAATTGCCGCTTCGAAATACCAGTAATCCTTGTCCTCGCTTCGAGCAACGTACCAACTCGGATTCCAGTTCTTGTCGCCGCAGCAAGCGTCGACGACCCAGCCGCGAGAATCGACCGTCAACGTGTAATACGTTCCGTAATCCCGGTCGATGTCGAGCAGGATTTCAACGCGATCCTGATCGTCCAGGTTGGTATCGCGAGCTCTCGGCTTTTCGGCGACCGGCGGATACGAGAAACCCGGCGCCCGTTTGCATCGAACGCCGACGAAGAGGTACTCTTTGTCGTACAAAAACATGGCCTGCGTCCCGAAGTTCTTCGACTCCGCCAAGCTGTTCTCCTCGCGAAGCATTCCCCGCGTCTTGGGGGCGTCGGGGCCCTTTTGGAGAATCTCGGCGAGCCGTCTTCGCGGTTTTTCCGGTGTCAGCGAATACAGTTTGCTTTCAAACCATGTTCCGTGGTCGAACTCCTTGTCGAACTGCCCGTCAAGGTACGGTTTCGTCGACGTGAATTCGCAACGAATTGTCGGCAACGGGGACTCTTTCATTTCCGGCGGGAGCGACAATTTGTCTTCGGTGTTCAACCAGAATTCGGCGCGGGCTCGCATTCCCCAAACGTCGTCGTATTCCTGCTTTCCACGCGATTGAAAATATCGAACGGCGTCGCTTCCCCATCCGTTACGAATTTTCATCGACGCCATCGCGAATCGGATCCTCGGATCGTTGCCGACATCGGGAATCGCCTGGTCGAGGAATCGGCTCATCGAAGTGGCGCGATCGCGTCGGAGCTGCTCCTCTTGTTTGTTCGATGGATTGATCGTTTGCACCGAACCGATATTGCCTCGTCTCGTCGACGCAACGGATCCGAGGGACGAAACATTCATCTGCTGAATCCTCCACGCCGTTTCCGCCGAAACGTAATATCGGATCAACCACAAAAACGCTTCACGAGCCAACGGGTGTTGCGAATATTGTTCAACAACGATATTGAACGCTTCCGCCGCGGAATCCCAATCGCCGCTCTCCGTGAACTGTCGGCCCATATCGAGCAACGCCCGAACCGCCGCATCCTGGTCGATTTTTCGTAACAGCTCCGAAGCGGTCGCCGCCAAACGGGTGTTCGCCGCCTGCTGACTCCCTTTCTGGGCGTTCATCGCAATGTTTTGGATGATTCCGAGCGACTGACGACGATGTTGAATCCGAGCTTGAACTTCGTTCCAACGGGCCTCGTAAGAACCGGCAAGAGCGCGTCGCGCTTCCGATCCGGGACGAATATCCAGGCCGGCGAAGAAATCACGGTTGCCGGTCGGCGGACAATCGTCCCGCGCCGTCGAAAAGCCGAGGATCGGCGACCGCTCCTTGAACCGGTCCTCGACGAGACAGCGGGAAATATACGCTAATTCGTCGTAGGACTGTCCCAATCGGATCGAGCCGTCCATCGCCTGCATGTTGACGTCGCCGAAAGTTCCCTCGCCGAGCGTCAAGTGAATCTTCTTGACTTTCCACGGCGCGAGTCCGAGTTCCGTTTGTTGGTACGGATACGCTTTCGGGTCTTCCGCTTGTTTGACCGCCTCGATGATTTCTCGCAACACAAATTCTTTAACGAAATCTTTTTCACGACCCGATTCGAAGCCGGGAGCGAAGACGACGTCCGGCTTCCATTGACGGATCGAAGCGACGAGCCGCTCACGCAGGAGTTGCAGCCCTTTACCGTCGTTCTCCTTTTGAAGCCGTTCGATGATTTTTTCGACGGGCGTTCTCATTTCGAAGCGATCGAGGGCGAACATGCCGAGTTCCCAGGAACCGGAGGCTCCGGTTCGGAGCATTGCTTCGTGAACCCTCGCTGAATGCGTCGATTCCGTCTCCTCGTTTTGCTTGAGCGGATCCCGAAACAGGAGCATCGCTCCGCCGAGATATCCCTGGTCGGCGCAAAGTCGTACAAAAACCTCGAACGGAATATCGTCGGGACGTCCGAACATTCCAAGCAGGGCGAGTCGTGTACCGCCGTTGCGTTGCACAACCCATGACGCACCGCCGTCGTTGGTCGCCAGAATCGTTCCAAGATCGCCGACCGCGAACCCGTTCTTCGGGGCGATAAACTGAATTTTTCGGATCGGAACGGCGCTTCCCGTTGCGGTTCCCTTCCATGTTTTTCCTTGATCGGCGGAGGAATAAACGAACGTTCCGGGACTTCCCGCAACCCAAATGTTCGGCCCGCAAGTTTCGACGGTATTCAGGTCGACAATCGCCGCCGCGTTTCCCGGTAGCGGTCCCGGCGCGACGGTCCAGCGAAGTCCGCGGTCCGTCGTCGAAAGAATCAACCCTTTATCGCCGACCATCCAGCCGGTCGTTGCTTCGGGTTTCGAGTCCAATTTCATCCCGTTCATCCGACATGCACCGAAATGGGGCGTTTGCGACAATTGGGGTGCTCCACGGAGTATTTGAACCGTTCCGCGAGTTCCGATGCCAGCCCCCGATTGCTCGTCGTAAAAATCGATGGAAGCCCAACCTTCACTTTTTCCCCCTGAAGTCGGGGTCCATTGCTTGCCTCCGTCTTTCGTTCGAAAGATTCCCGTCGGATACAATTCCGACGCTTCTCCGGCGACCCATCCCTTCATCGGATCGAGCATCCGAACTTTGGTGATGACCGGCAAGTTCGCCGTTTGTTGTAAAGTCCATCGGTGTCCACCGTCGACGGTCATTAAAACGACGCCGCGTCCTTGTTTGCTGAACGGAAACTGGAACCCGCCAACGGCGATTCCAAAGGTTTCGTTGACGAAATGAACGCTCAGCAACGGACAATCGATCGGCGTCAACTGCTTCGTCCATGTTTTTCCTCCGTCGAGAGTTCCCCAAACCATTCCCCGGTCGCCGACGGCCCAACCCCGTTGCGGATTCAGGAAAAAAACGTCGTTCAATCGGGCGTCGAATCCCATTTCGTCGTACGGTGTCGGCGGCAGCCCCGGAATGGTGTTCGATTCGGGGGAGAAAACGATGTTCAACGGATCTCGCGGATTGCCGAGCGGTGGGGCATTTTGCATCGCATAGGGATCCCGACCGTTGTATCCGGCTTGCACGATTTCCGGTCGGGAAGCGACCATCGGCTGGTTGATGAGATCCCCCGGACGGGCCAAGGGATCTTTCAGTCCGCCAACCGGCCCTTGCTGTTGCTGCGGGGGAACATAAGGCCCGGCGTTCGGGGTGTAGGCGTTCGGTGAAGCTCCACCTTGGGGATTCTGCTGTTTATAGGCGTCAATAAGCGATTCAAGATGTGATTTTTGCGCCGTCGCGGTTCCGGAAAGGAAAAGGAACGTCGAAACGGCGGCAACAAGCGTAAATCGTTGAAAAGCGGGAAAATACATCGGATCGAAATGCTGTAAATGGTTCGAAACCCCAATATCGTCGAACGGACTGTAAAAAACCCCTCCCGGAAAGTCAAGAGCAGTTTTGTGGAGACTTGGCCGCCGAAAAAACATTTTTCCACGAAATTCGCTTGACGGCGTCCCCGTCTTTGGTGAAAATAGATACAATTTAAAATTGTCTCCCTTCCATTTCGCCCGCCTGTTCTCAGCACGCTGCAAGCCATGGATGCTCAGGATTTGAAAAATCGGTATCAGCAACTTTTAGAGGAGTACCATTCCGGCAAAATCGACTGGAAGGCGTTTGAATCCGAGCTCTTTGAGCTGAAACGTTTGCGTGCTTCCTTGTCGGCGTCTCTGGAGGCGATTCCGATTCTCGACACGAAATCGCTCGAACAGTTGAAAAACGCCGAGATTCGGAAGCATCCCAACCGACTTGACGCCGAGGGAACGGGGACGAAACCGGGAACGAATCGGTTCGATTCGGGTCGAACATCGTCGGATCCCGATTCACGTCAACATCGTGTCGACAAAGGGCGTCCTTCGCTTCGGGATTCCGGCGTCTTTTGGGCCGCCCCCAAACCGTCCGTTCCCCGTTCGACGTCGCTGCAGGTCGGCAATGTGGTCGGCGAATACTACACGCTTCAGCGGTTGCTCGGCAACGGCGTTCTTGGCGAAACCTGGCGGGCCAAGGATTCGAAAACGGAGAATTACATCGTCCTGAAATGTCTGCCGCCGCCAATTCAGCGAAGCCCCAAGGCGATGGGACGCTTTCAGGACGCTTTCAGACGGGTTGCCGCGTTGAGACACCCCGGAATTTGTCCGGTCTATCATTATGCCAACGATGAGACGCACGGTGTTTTTTACACGTCGGCGTATCTGGACGCGATTCCATTGAACGAGTATTACGATCAATATATCCGTTCATTCCAATCGTTTCCGATCACGGCGGTCGTTCGGATCCTTTGGCCGATCGCGCAAGCACTCGATGATGCCAAAGAGCGAAAAGTGTTCCATCGGGGCCTGAAACCGAACAACGTGCTCCTTGGACGGAGCAGCGGTGTGCTCCTCACCGATTTTTGGATCACGGAATCGATTCGAACGAGTTTGCTGGAACTCGGACTCGATTCCATCGTCTCGGAAGGAGCATGGAGAGCACCGGAAATCTGGACCGACGAACGATATTATACGCAATCGGACCAGTTTTCATTGGCCGTATTGGCGTACCAATTGATTACCGGTAATCTTCCTTTCGTCGGGAAAGACGATCGGGAACTCCGTGGAAAAATCGTCAACGACAACCCTCCGGTCATCGAAACGGAGCCGGATTATGTGAACGCCGCGCTTTTTCAAGCCTTGGCGAAGGATCCCTTCGACCGTTTCCCGAGCTGCTTGCATTTCGTAAAGGGATTGATCGAACCGACCGTGAAAAGTCCTCATTTTCAGCGACCGCGGCATCTCGACGCTCGAAATTCGCTTTGGGTCGCCCTTTTCGGACTCCCGAAGGTCGAAAAACCGACGTTTCTTCAAGAGGAAACGCCCAACGCTCTTTGGCCGTTCAAGGAAACGAGCAGACCGTCCGGATCGCCGGATATTCGGATTCCGGAACAGTCCGTTTATCCGTACAACAACGTCGATATGGGAATGAAAACGAGCGGCATTTCCACGGCTATTACCACGACAAAGTTAGCGTCCCTTCTCGGTGGCATCGCCGCAGTCGCATTGGGAGCCGGGATCGTGCTCAACTCGTCGGGCATCAAAAGCGACGCCAAGCAAACCGCTCCCGCCCCCAAACGCGCTGATTCGTCAGCCCGACAGGAACGCATGGAAGCCGTTCGCTCATCAAACGCTTTACAGGGAATGCCGGCGTTGCCATCGACCGATCCCATGGAACCGACAAACGGTGCCAACGGTTCCGGTAAGAGCGGTTCAAACGGCGAAATTCCGCCGATTTCCGAACTGGAATTGAACGAACTCACCAATCAAGCGGCCAAGGGAAACGTCGATTCGCTTCGGAAGCTCGGTGAAATGTATCTCGACGGCAAAGGTGTGCCCGTCCAATACGAGAACGCCATTCGGTATTATCGGACCGCTGCGGAGCATGGGGACGCCGATTCATTGTATCAGCTCGGCCGTTGCAACGAATTGGGGTTGGGCGTTTCGATCAGTCCCGACTTGGCCAAGAATTACTATACAAGAGCCGCCAAACAGGGTTCGCGTGAAGCGAAGTTGGCCATCCGCCGCCTTAACGGTGACGTCCCCTAGTTTAGCCCGCGAACCGCAGGTTCCGGTGCTTCGGCGTGATTATTTTGTCGGCGTTTCCATTAAAACGAGCTTCACCAAATTGTCGATGACTGTTTCGGCGTCCATACCGTCGGTCGTGAAAAGAATCGCGTTTTCCGGTTGACGCAACGGCCCAACGGCCCGCGCCGAGTCGCGATCATCCCGTTCGATGATTTGCCGTAAAATTTCGTGATAGTCGACGGTTTCGCCCCGCTGTTTCATTTCGCCGATCCGTCTCAGAGCCCGCTCTTCAGGGGTCGCGGTCAGAAAGATTTTGAATGTCGCATCGGGAAAAACGACGCTTCCCTGATCGCGACCTTCCGTAACGAGTCCTTTTCCATCTTCCGCGAAACGATCGGCGATACGGCGTTGAACGCCAACCATGAGTCCGCGAATTCGGGGCTCGTCCGCCGCGAATTTCGTCCGTCCGGTAACTTCAGGTGAACGAACGGCGTCCGTGATGTCTTCGCCGTTCAGGAATGTCCTGCCGGCAACAACATCGATTTTCGCTTTTTCCGCCAAACGGTAGAGCTGGGCAGGATCGTTCCAATCGACTTTGGTTCGAATTCCTTCCAGAGCAATGGCACGATACATGGAACCGGTGTCCAAATATTCGAACGGTTTCGGTCCCGCAGCCGACAAGCGAACCGCGAGTCCCTTGGCGACCGTACTCTTTCCCGCTCCGGCAGGTCCGTCCAGCGTGATAATCATAGGGTAGGAATGTTGGGTGTTCGGTTTGGGTATCGGGTTTTGAATGGGAATTCGCTTGTGTCTTCCCAACCCCCAAAACCCCATTGCTCAACCCCATTAACCGGCTTCCTTAACGCCGTGGATGTCGCTGATAGAGCGACCGAGTTTTTTCGGACCGGCGGCGGCCGCAGTGGTTCCCGAAGTCGGCAGGCGACGGCGTTGCGACCCTTGCGTCTCTTCCTGAAGGAAGCTCAAAATCTTTTCACGGGACGATTCTTCGTCCTGCGGCATTCCCATCGTCTGGACGGCGTCCGAGACTCCGAGAAGCACCGACCGTTTCACTCCGTCTCGCACCCAATCGAAAAAATTGAAGTTCATGCTGAAACCCTTTTCAAAATAAATCTCCCCGTTAAGCCGGGATAAACGTCGAATTTCATGTCGGCTGACTGCCAACCCGCGAAGAATACCGGTTTCGCTTTCAGAGGTCAAGAGAGATTTTTCCCCTGTTCGACGACTTTAATAATTCCGAAAAAATCAATTAAAGAAAACAGGTAAACTTTAACGATATTAACGGCAGAGCGTAAAATGCACGCAACCCCTTTCCCCCCGACGCCGATGCCGAAGAATACCTCCTACGAATACGATAGTTCCCTTTCGATGCGTGAAAACAGCATGTCGTCCTTTTCGACGTTTCCGTCGTCTCCGTCGAGTTGGCTCGACGAATCGCACGGTTTGCAGACGTTTCCCCGAAATGCGTTCCCTGAAAGAGCGGCGGCGGCGACCGAAAATGATGCCGTGATCGGAAAGGTTCATCGGACGCCCTCCGATCCGGTGACGGCGCAGCTCTTTGTTCGCCAAGAGGAGATCGACCATCGGGAAAGCCAACTGAACGCCCGGATGGCGCAGTTCGAGACGTTGGTTCGCAACACAAAGCTGTCGCTCCAAGCGAAATTGGAGGAAGTCGGCAACCGCGAAAAACTGCTCGAGGAATCGGAAACGAATTTTCATACACAACGGCTGACGCAAGAAGAACGACTTCGCAACGAGCGCGCATCGTTGGAAGGAGAGCGGATCGACATCCAATCCCGAAAAGCGGAAATCGAGGATCGGCTGGCTCGCCGGGAGCGGGAATTGCAGGAGATCTCCGCCGAACGAGAACGGGAAGTTTCCGCGCGGGCCGAGGATTATCGGCAACAGTTGGAAGCCAAGCTGCTCGAATTCCGCGGCGACTTTCAAAAGCGGTACGAAAAGAAATGCAAGGAAGTCGAAGCGGAGTTTTTGCACCGCATGAACGAAGAAAAAGTCGCTCTCGACGAAATGCAACGCAAACACGAAGAAGATTTCGAGAAGCGGATCTCGCAATTGGATCGGGAAGTCGACGCAAAAAAAGAAGAGTTCGAACGCCGATTCACGGCCCGATATGAGGAACTGGAACGGCAATTCAGCGGTCGACGCCAGGAATTGGAAGAAAGCGTCGAACGACGGATCAAGCGGATCGAAGATGAGTATTCGCAGAAAAAGAACGAACTGGAAACCCGATTCGAACGCCGTGAAGAACAGATCCGACGCCGCGAAGTGATCATTCAACAATCCGAGGAGGAATGGACCCGACGCCGTGAATCGTTCGAAGGTCAGTGGAACGAATTCGATCTGCTCCGTAAAGGAAAAACGGAAGAGTTGGCCCGTCGGGAAACGAAACTCGATGAACGGGACCAATTCTGCACGGAACTCGAAGCACGCCTGAAACGGCGGGAAATCGAACTTGCAGCCTTGGACGAATCGCTCAAGGGGCGTGAATCGCAAGCCGCCCTTGACGCTCAGAAGTTCGCGAATCTCCAGCAAATGGAGACCGACGTTCTCGAACAGCAAGCCGAAGCCGGTCGAATTCGTGAATCGCTGGTTCGGGAACGGCATCAAATGCAGAAAACCATCGAAGCGGAACGGAAACGGCTCCGGGAAACGCAGGAACTCGCCCTGCGACGGATCGAAGAGGAACGAACCGATCTCGTCCAGCAAAACAAGCGGATGGAGCAAATGCGACTGGCGATGGATCGCTCCCGGGAAGAACTCGGACGGATGCACCGCGAAACCTTGGAAATCCGACTCGCAACCGAAGAACTCTGGCTGCGGCTGTCCGGCGATTCAGCGTCCGAAGATCTGAAAGAATCGATCTGCCGAATCCGTGCTCGGCTGGCGGAACAGTATCACGATGCCGTTTCACGGTTGGAAGCCCAGAAAACGGAACTCAAGGAAACCCGTGAGCAGATGCTCCAGCAGCACGAAAAAACGCTGGCACGCCGTGAAGAATTGGAACATTGGTTGGCGAAAAACGAAGACGCCCTCTCGACCCGTGAACGCCTGATGAAGGAGCGTGAACTCGAACTCGACCAGCGCCAGGCGAAAATGGACGACATCGTCCGCCGTTGCCGTTTGGAACGGGTCGAAATGGAAAAAGAAGTCCGACTCCTCCAAGACCAAATCGACCGCGCCTTCGACAAGAAACGAGCCGCGTAATTACGCATCCCAATGTTTTTTGAGCACGTCGACGATTCCGTCCATGGACGCGGTTTTCGCTTCAAGAGCGGGCGGAAACCCCAGTTCCCGTAGCGTGTCCGAAGTAATCGGACTAATGCTGACAAGTCGGGTTTGGCGTAAAACGTCGCCGAACAACCGAACAAGCGACCGTGCAATCGCTGAACTGGTCACGGTGGTCCAATCGACTTCGCCGCGACGCATTCGTTCGATGTTTTCCGGCAGCGCCTCTTGAACGTCAACGCTTCGGTAAACGACTATTTCCGTGACAACACCGCCGGTTTCCGTAAGAGTTCGCTTCAGAACGTCGCGTCCCCGACTGGCACGAAGCAGGAGAAATCGTTTTCCCTTGGATGCGTCATGCGTCAGGTGTTCCAAAACCCCCTCGGCGGCGAATAGTTCCGGCAACACGTCGGCACGGCGTCCGATCCGTTTCTGGACAGCGAAATCGGTTCCACTCCCGACGACGGCAATGCGAACCGGCTTCAAAAAACCCTGCTCGACGCCGTTGGTCGTCGACGAAGAGGTTGCCGCCGCATCTTGGAGTGCACGAACCCTGTCGAAAAAGAAATTGACGCCGTTCGCACTGGAAAAAACGAGCCAATCGAAATCGGGTTTGGGCTTGAGCATCCCGCCAATTGCCTCGTCGACGAGCTCCCAGGATTCGGGCGGCTTGAGTTCGATGGTCGGCTGAATCCAAACGGTGGCGCCGAGTGCTTCGAGATCCGCTTGGAGCGAATCATTCTGATGTTCGGGACGGGTCAGTAATACAGCGGGCATTCTCTTCCCTTCCATATAGCCGGTACTCCGCGTTTTTTCACGCGTCTTTTACATAATCCGTGTCGCTCCCTGAGCGGCGTGTGTCGAAAAAATCGTCGGTTCGATTCCCGTTTTGGCATGGTACTGCTCCGCAATCGCCTTCGAGATCGCGTCGACTTTCGCCGTTTCGACCAACGAAACGGTGCAACCGCCGAATCCGCCGCCGGTCATCCGCGATCCGATCACGCCGGGAACCGTCCAGGCGATATCGACCAGAATGTCGATTTCCGGGCAACTGATTTCGAAATCGTCCCGCATGGAAACATGGCTGGCGTTCATCAATTCGCCGCAGGTTTTCCAATCCCGACGAATCAGCGCTTCCGCCATGCGAACGGTACGGTCGTTCTCCGTGATGACATGCTTCGCTCTCCGGAAGCAGAGGTCGCCGTCGGATTCCTTGGCGAACACCGATTGGGCATCGTCGAGCATCGGTATTGTTGCATCCCGAAGGATTTTGAGTCCGAGGAGTTTCGCCGCTTTCTCACATTGTCTGCGCCGGTCCGGATATTCGCTCCCGGTCAACTCATGTTTCACGTTGCTGTTGACAATCAGTACCGAGACGCTCGGATCGTCCAGCGGCACCATTTTCGGTTGGCGACTGCGGCAATCGAGGAGCATCGCGGCCCCTTTTTGGCCGAGCGTCGAAATGAATTGGTCCATGATTCCGCACGGCATTTTGGCGTAAAGGTGCTCCGCTTTTTGGCAAAGGAGCGCTTTGTCGACCGGATCGATCTTTCGGCCCACGATTTCCTCAAGGAGTGTCGCCGTTGCGACTTCAAGCGACGCGCTGCTCGACAAGCCGCCGCCGAGTGGAACATTCGACTGCAACACCGCTTGGAACGGTTTGTCCAATCGGAGCCCCTTTTCGGCGGCACAGTCGACCGTTCCTTGAACGTAACTTGCCCAAACGACGTTGTCCGACGGTTGCAACTTCCCGTCGACCCGAATGTCGGCAGCCTCTTTTTTGTTCATGCTGAATACCGTCGCCATGGAACCGTTCGCCGGACCTGCTGCGATGACCGTGAATCGCTCGATCGCCATGGGAAAGACGAAACCATCGTTGTAGTCGGTGTGCTCGCCGATCAAATTGACCCGCCCCGGCGCCGCAACAACCCACGTCGGTTGCGTTCCGTATCGCTTGGCGTATTCCTGTTTCGTCGATTCAACCAGTTGTTCGAAGTTGTCCATCATGTTCAAAAACGCCGAACGGATTCGGCAAAAAAAGAGGTTTTTTGATGAAAAGCAGATAAAATCATGCCCGTCATCCTGTTTAATGTGGTGGCAATAAAAAATGAACGGAGCCGTGTTTTGTACGGAGCGCATCGGAGTTCAAAACGCGGCGCCCCAACACGACAGTCGGCCAAACAACGGATCAAATCTTATTACTTGCTCAACAATCACCTATCATTATTCTAATCGATTTTTTCAAGTGGGAAAACCCATCATTGCCCGGTGAAAAAATTTTGTTTTGGAACGAACCGTTTATTCCCTTGATCCGTATTATTCGTAAAGGTCGGATGTTTTTGCGTCCGGGCAGTCAATAAAACAACCCATTGGGAGGAATAAAATGTCCAGTACACGAAAGTCGTTCTTGCGTTCTTTGGCACTTTTGTTTTGCGTCTCGGTGATCTCATGCGCTCTGGTCGCGGCTCAAACGGAGTCCCAGGAACCGAAAGACGCCGATAACCCGCAGAAAACAGAGCAGGCAGGAAAGCAGGAAAACACAAGCGTTCCTGAAAAACCGAAGGAATCCGATCAAACTTCCAAAGATGCGGAAACCAATTATTGGATCGGCATCCAGATTGTGCCGGTTCCAGAGTTGCTTTTGTCGCATTTCGGCATGAAAGACGAGGATGGCAGCTTGATTGCGGTCGAACGGGTTCTTCCGGAAGGTCCGGCGGAAAAAGGGGGAGTCCAGCGTGGTGACGTCGTCCAAAAGTTCGGCGGCAAACCGATCCGCTCACTTCCGGAATTGATCGATCAGGTGAACAAATCGAAAGGAGCCGCAACACCGCTTGAAGTGATTCGGGACGGCGCTCCCAAGACGATTACCGTGACACCGATTCCGCGACCGGAAGAGATTCCGAACATCCCCGGCGTCTTCAATCTCCGAGCGATGCCGCGCATGCAGCAGCAATTCAACCGCCGTCCGCCGAATCCGTTGCAGGGACAAGACCAGCAACAATGGATGCGTGACATGGAGGAATTCTTCCGCCAAATGCAAGGCGGAGCCGACAATGAAGAAATGCTTCTCATTCCGAAAGGTCCCAACGCTCCCAATTTGCCTGGTACTCCCGATCTCGGTGGGGCAAACGTGGAAAACGGCAAAAAGCTTTCCGTGTCGAAGCAAACGATTAACGGGAAAACGACCATCAAAGTCACCCAAACAACTCAAAAGAACGGTCAAGTCGACGTGAAAAAATGGGAAGTCGAAAATATCGACGAACTGCCGGAAGAGATCCGAGGTGAAGTCCAAATGATCACCGGACAGTAAACATTCGACGAATCGCTTGCGTTTGAGCCGCAAAACGAGACGGAAACAAGAGGGGTGGCAAGCATCGTCAAGGCGGTTTGTCAAAGCGGTTTGTCAAAGCGGTGATTGAAACGATGTGATTCTTTCGGTAGAATAGGGGAAAATATCACCCTTTTGCCCCCATCACATGGACCACGACATACAGGAAATTCGAGATCAGGTTGCCGGACAAATGGACAAAATCCGTCGTCTCAAAACCGAGGTCGCCAAAACGATCGTCGGACAGGAGGCGATGGTCAACGGCTTGTTGATCGGCTTGTTGACTCACGGGCACGTCCTTCTGGAAGGGGTGCCCGGTTTGGCGAAAACAACGGTCATCAAAACGCTCGCCGAATCACTGGCGACGAAATTCCAGCGTATCCAGTTCACACCGGACCTCCTCCCCGCCGACTTGGTCGGAACGATGATCTACCTCCCCGGCGAAGGACGGTTCACAACGCGAAAAGGACCGATCTTTGCGAATTTCGTGCTTGCCGACGAAATCAATCGGGCACCGTCGAAAGTCCAGTCCGCGCTCCTTGAAGCGATGCAGGAACGGCAAGTCACGATCGGCGACGAAACCTATCCGTTGGAAGGGCTCTTCCTCGTCATGGCGACCCAGAATCCGATCGAACAGGAAGGAACCTATCCGCTTCCGGAAGCACAGGTCGACCGCTTCATGCTCAAGCTGACCGTTTCCTATCCCGCGAGGGAAGACGAACGAAAAATCCTCGATCGGGCGCTCCTCAACGAGCCGTCGCAGCACGAACAGGTTCTTTCCGCCGAGGAAGTCGTCGAAATGCAACGGATCGTCGAGCGGATCTACATCGACGACAGTGTCAAGGATTACATCCTTGCGATCATTCGGGCGACACGATTTCCGGAAACGATGGGGCTCAAAAAGTTGGAGCCG
>JAVBPI010000023.1:0-8560 GCA_031549705.1 Thermoguttaceae bacterium | reverse complement strand
AGTGCCGAAGAGAGGGCAACAACAATGGCCGAAAACAAGTGGTTTTTTAACATTTTCAAAATATTCTTGCACGCATTCTTGCACGAGCCGCCGAATGGCGGCTCGTGCTGTTTTGTTGTCACAACGATGGGTCTAAAACCCTCGCCTTCAGCAGAGATTGTGTCCGGTGCAGTCGCAGTGTTCCCGAATGCCGTTTCGCAGCTTCTTGACTTCGGCAAGCAGTTCATCGCGATCCATGCTTTCGAGATCGACGTTGGGTATCTCTTCTGTGGTGGCCTCAATCGACCGTCGCATCGAGATCGTCGCACTCGAAATAAACCCAAACGCCGTCGCCAGTCGGAAACGAATCGGCAAGGTGCAACGAAATTTCGCCTCACCGTTGGGAGACTCGAACCGCGCATACGTCGGAAGATTGTCGATAATCTGTTTAAGACCGAGCGTTTTGTAGAACGCGACCGACTTCTTCAGGTCGAGTGACGGAACGGTGATTTGCTTGAGGTTCATGGAAGAAGATGATGTCTGGAAATTTCAGACGTTTTTACTTACGACAACGAAGCCAGTTCGTTCAAATGAGAGGCAATATCGCCCCCTTGACCGGCGGCGTTGATCGTCTTGAAATGCTTGTGCCAGCCGCTTGCCCGGATTCCTTCAATCAATGCGTCGAGAGCCGGTTCTCGTCGCCCAAAATCCAACCGCCGCCGTGAATGTAAAAAATCACCGGCAATCGCTCTTTCTTCCCTTGAGGACGAACGAAACGGACGTCGATCTTGTCGTTTTTTCGAACCGGTACGACATGATCTTCCACATCGGCAAGCGGTTTGGTTTTCAACTTCGACTGCGCGTCGAGCAAGACTTTTCGGGCTGCTTCCGGCGAGAGCGTGTAAATCGGCGGAGCGTTTTGCGCCGCCAATGTGTCAACAAAGCCTTGCGTTTCCGGCGTCAAATACGGCCGGTCTGATTGACTGATATTCATAACAATCCCCTTTGCAAAATGACGACCGGTTCAACGGAATGGATTGCTAAACCGGCGGTGGTGCGTGAAGTGAAAGCAACACTTGATAAACGAGAATCCGGACTACGGCAAAGACAACACCGACGGCCAAGGCCGTTCCCATTCGAACGCTGAACAACAGCCAGACGGCGATCCCCATGCCCACCGCAACGATCAAGGTCGCAATGAGGCTGGCATGAGCGCCGAACGGCGTCATCAGTACGGAAAGAACGGCGGCACAGACGGCGCCGACGATGGCGGCAATGAGCGATTTGATAAAATCGCGATGTTCGCCGACCATGAAGTTCATCAAGAGCATCAGGATGACGGCGTCGATGACGAGAATGATGATCGCGTTCAACATGGCAGTGGGAGGGACGGAGTTATGATTCGAACTGTTTCGTCACGAAATTCCAATGGATCTTGTCGAAAAACTTCTTCAAATAATCGGGCCGGAGATTGCGGTAGTCAATGTAAATAGGTATGTTCCCACACATCGGCGGTCAGGAGCGGAATCTTGTCCGTTCCGAGCGGCGTCTCGGCATTCGACGTCGAAATGATCGACAACTTGTCCCCCTTGACGTCCCTGACGAGCCAGACCCAACCGCTGCCGAATTGTTTGACGCCCGCCTCCTGGAATTTCGTTGCGAAATCGTTGAAGCTGCCGAAATCGCGTTCGATGGCTTTGAGCAACGCACCGGTCGGCTTGCCGCCGCCATCGGGCGCCATGCCATTCCAGAAAAACGTGTGGTTCCATGCCTGGGCGGCGTTGTTGAAGATCGGCCCGCCACCGGCCTTGCGGGCCACGACGATGATTTCTTCGAGGGACATTTTTTCTTCCGGTTTCCCGGCGATCAAGCCTGCGAGTCCTTTGAAGTAAGCGGCATGGTGCTTGTTGTAGTGAAAGCCCATCTGCTCCTCAGAAAAGAGCGGAGCGAGGTCGCCCAGTTCATACGGTAACTTGGGTTGTGTCAGTGCGTTGGACATCGCAAAGTCTCCTTGGGATAAAATGGGAAGTTTTTGTGCGGCAGAGGTCGGCCAATCTACAAAGCAATTATTCGTGTCACTTCACCGAAAGTCAAATTGATACTGTGGATGAAACATTCTTTTGAAACAAGCGTTTACTGCAATGTGTTTGCCTTCGAAAAACGGTTGTGTATAATTCAAAATAAGTGTATGGCGGTAATGTCAGACCAAGGCCCGGCAAAAATCGGCGACGACATTTTCGTCGTACTCGCGGTCGACAAGCGGTGTATCGTCCGAGAGAACCTTATTTTTCCGGTGAAACGTTGGAATCTGCTCCTGAAAAAAAATACCGATAGGAATTTGGCCATCGTGTTCCATCGCCAGCTTCATCGCGGCAAGCCGATTGGTCGGATCGTGTGAAGCGTCCAATTCATAGACGTGTTCTTTATCGTATTGAAAAGTATTGACTTTGTTGAAGCTGACGCAGGGCTGTAATATGTCGACCAGCGCATAACCGTCGTGGAGGATCGCCCCCTTCATGGTTTTCGCGAGGTGTTCGGGCATTCCGGTGAAGCTGCGGGCGACAAAACCAGCTCCGGCGGCCAGCGCGATCGCCATCGGATTGAACGGAATGTTCATGTTGCAGACATGCGGATCGTCCGCTGAAACGCAAGCGTCGGTCGTCGGCGACACCTGCCCCTTCGTCAATCCGTAAATCTGGTTGTCATGGACGAAATGCGTGATGTTCACGTTTCGCCTGATATTGTGCAGAAAATGATTTCCCCCTTCGCCGTAGGAATCGCCGTCGCCGGTCGTCACGATCACGGTCAGGTTTTCATTGGCGATTTTGGCCGCGACCGCCGCCGGAAGCGCCCGACCGTGCAGGCCGCAAAAGCTGTTCGTGTTCAGATATTGCGGCAACTTCGCCGCCTGTCCGATGCCGCCGACGAGCAGGATTTCATGCGGCGGCCTGCCGAGATTGGTCAACACGCTTTGCAGCGTTTTCAAGATGGAAAAATTTCCGCAACCGGGACACCATGCGGTTTCACGCATCTGGAATAGATCTTGTGTCATGATTTCATCTCCTTCAGTCGTTGGACGATTTCTTCGCCGGAAATTTGTCGGCCGTCGTATTTGAGAATGCTATCCGTACAGACGATTCCGGTCTGCTCCCGCAAAAGCAGGGCGAGTTGACCGGTCGCGTTTTGTTCGACGTTGACGATCCGTTTCGCCTTCGCCGCTTTTTCCGAAACGAATTTTGTCGGCAGTGGCCAAATGTCACCGAACACGATCGCCCCGTATTTTCCCGGTGATCCTTCCGAAAGCGTTTGGATTGCCTCGCGGATCGGGCCGTCCGTCGAGCCGAAACCGACCAGGAGCGTTTCGTATTCGTCCGAACCGATCCATTCCGGTTCCAGCAATTCTTGTTTCAAAAGTTCAAGTTTTCGCATTCGCTTGTCAACCATGTGAACACGCATGGATGCGACTCCGTGATGTATCCCATCTCGTCGTGTTCGTCGCTGTCCGTCGTGACGATCGCCTTGCTCTTGCCGGGAATGCGACGCGGCGAAACGCCGGTTGCCGCAACAATTCGGGTTGGGAAATGGTACGTCGGTCGACCCGATCGGAAATCCGGCGGTCCAAATCGATCGGGCGTGGAATTTTCCCGGATCGCCAATCGAGAATCTCGTGGTAATGACGATAAAAATCGGGATTCTTCGTGGCACAAAATGCCCGGGCATAACGGGTCAGGTCGCGGGAGGTGATTCGAAATTCCTCGGCGACCAGATTGATCACGTAGTTGGTTTCTTCGACGGCGATAATTTGATCGGCAAACCGTTTTTGCAGCCAGGCAAGCCCGAACTGCCCGGCAAGGAACAGGCCGAAAATCACGACGATGATCCCGAATCGGACGCGAAGGCTGTTGTTTGGCATAAAGACGTGAACGATTGTACCGAGGCAGGACGCCGAAACGAAAAACAAGCAAAACGTCGTAAAGAATTATACCGCATGAGATAATGGGCGTCGAGAACCCCATTCAAACCGGCGGCTCATTGAGAATCAGGACCATCCGTTTCGGCTCATTTCATGAACGGCTGTTGTTCCGGCAAGAGCGGTATGCGGAAAACGGCGGCACATTGATGTGTCGGTAGGCATGAATGATTCATGGCAAGAAAGATGGTTGAGGGGTACATTCAGATTCGATTCTCTGGCTTCATTATATCGGTAAAATGCCCCATCGTCGATAGTTCGAGCTGGACGATTGCCTCTTCGGGAAATAGAATACTGTAAAGCGGTTCGAGGTGGAAGTAAAATTTCGACAAACAACCAAACGGATGAAAATGACACGACACATTTTGACATTGTACATCGTTCTGCTTCTGAACACAGTGATGCTTTCGGCAGCGGAACCGACGTTCCTCTGCGAACCGGCGACGGAGTGGACGGCGTTGTTCGACCGCACCGACGGCTGGATCGCCGGAGACGGCATCTACTCCTTTGGCATGGACGGAAACTCGAAGCAGGGCGGCGCGGGTGAAAATTCGAAAACGCTTTTCACCTTCGGCGATTCGCTCATCGGCGGCGTCAATGCCGACGGCTCTTACAAGAGCGGACTCGTCATGGTTAATCACTGTCTTGCCGTGCTGACCGGCGACAAGCCCGACACGGCCAAGATGCAATTTCTGTACAAAACCGACGTAAACGGGCGTCCGTCGAATCTGTTCGACCGGCATTACTGGCTCGGCGACAGCATCGTGATCGACTCGACCATGTACACGACCGGCGTGGTCGTCGATCCGAAAACATGGTCGATGGAAGGGCCGTGGATGCTCGAAATACCGATCCGCGACGAGCAGCCCGTTTGTTTTGAAACGAAAACGAAGCGGGTCGAATTGTTTCACAAAGACGGTGCGTTCGAAGTCCTGTTCGGCATCGGCATCTGCGATCAGGGCGACGACATTTACGTTTATGGTTTTCGCGACAAGAAAGGCGAAATGTTTTACCCTCGTCAACTGGTCGTCGCCAAGGCTCCGCGAAAAACGTATGAAGACGTGTCGACATGGCAATTCTGGACCGGCGATCGTTGGAGCGAAAAAGTCGCCGACTGCAACAACGATGAAGCCGCTCTTGCCCAAGGAATGTCGAACGACTTGAGCGTGACGAAAATGATCGGCGGCCGCCACGACGGCAAGTTCGTGCTGGTGTACACGGAAGGATGCATCGGCCCGAAGCTGAATTTCGCGGTTGCCGAAACACCGTACTCGAAATTTTCCGAACCGACGACGTTTTATCATTGCCCGGAACCGAAGCTGTTCGACGAGGAAATCAAAAAATCCTGCGGCCCGAAGGCCGAGGTTGTAACGTACAACGCCAAGGCCCATCCGCTATTGTCGAAGCCGGGCGAACTATTGGTTTCGTACAACCTGAACGTCTTCGGCTTGAAGGAAGGAATGATCTTCGCCGAAAAAAAGTACGGCTTTCCGCGATTCGTGTTACTGAAATTGCCGTGAACAAAACACGCCCAGCGACGGGACTGCTGGTTCGCCACTCATTGTTGCTTTGTTATTCCGTCGGCATCGAAGCGGCGCTACGTCAAGGCGTTTGACGTACAGCCGAATGGGTTATTTTTCGAACAGATTTTTATGTTTGTGCGGCGCGGATCGGAGATACTGATTCGGCACCGGAACCCGGGCTCCAAGGGCTGCCGCCGCCCGCCACGGCCAACGGGGATCGAACAGCATGCCCCGTCCGACCTCCACCAGGTCCGCCTCGTTCGTCGCAACGATCGCCTCGGCATGTTCCAGTTCCGCGATCAATCCGACGGCGATCACCGGAATGCCGACATGTTCCTTGATTTTTCGAGCAAACGGTACTTGGAAACCAGGGCTAACGGCGATCTTCTGCTCTTCCGACAATCCGGCGCTGGAAACGTGGATGAAATCGCATCCACGTTTTTCAAGTTCTTTCGAAAGTGTAACGGAATCGTCGCCGTTCCAGCCGCCGTCCACCCAATCGGTCGCGGAAATGCGGACGCCGACCGCCTTGTTTTTCGACACGACACCGCGCACGGCCTTGAAAACGTCAAGCGTCATCCGCATCCGGTTTTCGAGAGAGCCGCCGTATTCATCATTTCGTTTGTTCGACAGCGGCGACAGAAATTCATGCAATAAATATCCGTGCGCCGAATGAATTTCCATGAGATCGAATCCGATCTTTTCGGCAAGTTTCGCCGATTTTACGAACGAATCGATCACGCTTTCGATTCGTTCTCGCGACAATTCCTTCGGAGTAACGTCATCTTGGTAAAATGGAATCGGCGACGGAGCGCTCGGTTGCCAACCGCCCTGTTCTGCCGAAATCTGCCTGTCACCCGCCCACGGACAGGAAATCGACGCCTTGCGCCCTGCGTGAGCCAATTGAATACCAAGCGGAATCCGTGAGTATTTACGGACGATTTTGATGGCACGATCCAACGAATCGGCGGTGTCGTCATTCCACAAACCGAGGTCGTCCGGAGAGATACGGCCTTCCGGTTCGACCGCCGTCGCTTCGACGATGAGCAATCCGGCACCGGACAGCGCCAGATGCCCCAAGTGGATCGTATGCCAATCGGTCGCTTTGCCGTCGACGGCGGAATACTGGCACATCGGCGGGATCACGATGCGGTTTCGCAGTTCGAGCGGTCCCAGTCGAACCGGTGAAAAAAGTTTGCTCATGGCGTCGTTAGCTCAAAGGGAAAGGAACGGAAAGTGTGACACTTCGCACTATTGTATTCCAATTGCGCGGAAAAATCCACCTCCGGTAAAACAGGCATCAGCATCCTTCCGCATAAAGTCCCGCTGGTTTGTCTTTACCGGGACGCCAAGAGTGGAGCCGGTGTACAGCCAAGTCGGATCTCGGTATGATGAATGATGTTTTGCAACGTGTCATGGCGGTGCGATGATTTTTTGAAACGTTCAAATGCAAATCGAATAACTGTTTTGTAAAAAAGGAGAAACAATTCATGAGCAAGCCGAATCGATTGATCCATGAAATTTCCCCTTATTTACTGCAACACGCCCACAACCCGGTCGACTGGTTTCCGTGGGGCGATGAGGCGTTCGAAAAAGCCAAGTCCGAGGACAAGCCGATCTTTCTCTCCATCGGCTACAGCACCTGTCACTGGTGCCACGTCATGGAAAGGAATCCTTCGAAGACGCCGAAGTCGCCGCCGTGATGAACGAAAATTTCGTTTGCATCAAAGTGGACCGGGAAGAGCGGCCGGATCTACATGTCCGTGTGCCAAGCCTTGACCGGGAGCGGTGGCTGGCCGTTGACGATGTTTTTGACACCGGAGCAAAAACCGTTCTTTGCGGGAATCTATTTTCCCAAAGAACCTCGCTATGGCCAGCATGGCATGCTGGAATTGTTGGACAGGATTTCAACACTCTGGAAAACGAACAAAAACGACATTTTGAAGTCGGGCGAACAAATCGTGACGATTTTTTCGGAAAAGCGTGAAACCCAACCTCATTCTTTGAGGCGAACGGCGGCGGACGAAGCGGAAGCTCGCCTTGAAGCGAATTATGACACCCATTGGGGAGGCTTTGGTTCCGTACCAAAATTTCCTGCTCCGCACAACCTTCTATTTTTGTTACGTTGTCATCTGCTTGGCATAGGAAACCACCCGTCGACCGTGGTGGAACATACCCTTCAAGCCATGTACCAAGGAGGCATTTTCGATCACGTCGGCGGCGGTTTTTCACGCTATTCCACCGACGAGAAGTGGCTTGTTCCTCATTTTGAAAAAATGTTGTACGACAACGCTCTCCTGGCGATGGCGTACACTGAGGCATTTCAAATCACCGGCAATCCGTTGTATCGGAGAGTCGTGGAAAAGATTCTCGGTTATGTCGACCGTGAGATGACTTCTCCGGAAGGAGGTTTCTATTCCGCCCAAGACGCCGACAGCGAAGGCGAGGAGGGGAAGTATTACGCCTTCACGCCGAACGAAGTCAGGCAGATTTTGGGCGAAGCGGATGGACGTACATTTTGCGAACGGTACGACGTCACCGAGTCGGGCAATTTTGAACGGAAAAGCATCCCAAACCTGATCAGACGGAGAGCGGTTCTGCCGGACGTCGACATGGAAGCAATGCTCGACAAATTGTACGCCTATCGATTGAAACGTTATCCGTTGCATAAAGACGACAAGTCGCTGACCTCTTGGAACGCCCTGATGATCGTCGCTTACGCCAAGGCCGACCGTGTCTTTGGAAAACAGGGTTTTCTTCTGGCAGCGGAAAAAGCACACGCCTTTATCGGACGGTATCTCACTGCGGAAGACGGAAGCCCGCTTGTTAGTTTCCGGAACGGCCAAACCAAAGGACATGGTTTACTGGACGATTATGTCTTTCTGGCTTGGGCATGTTTGGAACTCTATGAAAGCACGTTCCGATTGACCTATTTGGAACAGGCTTGTCGACTTCTGGACAGAGTGCTTGATGAATTCTCCAATCCTTCCGGCGGGTTTTATCTCTCACCCCGGAGCGGAAAGACATTGATTTTCCGTCCACAAGAATATTATGACGGGGCCATGCCTTCCGGCAATTCCGTTGCGGC
>JAVBPI010000048.1:0-17673 GCA_031549705.1 Thermoguttaceae bacterium | reverse complement strand
GTCGGAGCGCCTGGTCGACTTGGCGGAGGAGGACGGCTCCGGCGTCGGAAGTGAGCTTCCCTCCGGTGAATTGGACGTCGATTTTCTTGTTTTTGGCGCTGGGGCTTGCGGAATGGGGCGATTTCATGCTACACGGCGTGCTGGCCGTTGGCGGTTAAAATGTTGTAAGTCGTTATCAAACAACATTTTACCACAACGGCCTTCTTCAAGAAATCACCCCGTACGAAATATCCGGGTTAGCGTCGGTTGCTCTTCTTATCGAATCCAATCACTTTTTTGAAAGTCTGGGAACACCCGGTGGTTTACGCAAACAAAATTACACCTTCAAAGGGATGCCCCGCGACCCAACAAAACGATCACCGTTTTCTTATCGAATTCGGGGCGGAACCGACCGCTTTGAGCAGCAGGTTCTTACCACCAAGACCAGCGGTCCGGTTCGGTGGGGATCGACGCTTTTTTTCTCAGTTGGACTTGCGCCGGGGCGGTCATCTCGGTTTGGAGCGTCACGACACGGGTCTGCAACAGGTCGAGAACCTGATTGATCCGTTTGAGTTGCGCTTCCTGGAACGACACGTCAGCGATTTCGACGGCGCGACCGCCGGCGACCGAAAGGGCTTCTTTGTATCGGGCGCGTAGATTTTCGACCAGAATTTCCTGTGTCCGAACCGCAATCTCTTTTTCACGGATGATTTGCGCCGATGTCGCCTTCGCTTCCCGCAGCAACGTCTCTTTTTTCGCCGTTGCGATAGTCTTTTGGTAGGCGACGACTTTGTCGTAAGCATTGCGGACATCGTCTTTTGCCTTGGTGACTTGCGGATCGTCTTCGGGAAGATTTTTCTTCAGCGCGTCCCATTTTTCCTGAGCTTCTGTTTGTTGCTTGACGAGACCAATAAGCGTCGGATCTTTTTCGATTTCGTTTTGCAGAACCTCTTCCGGAACCGGCCATTTTTCCACGATGTACTCTTTCATCGCTTTGAGTTCCGCGCGAACCGCTTCGAGTTTCGATTCGGCAAGATAGACTTCACGGAGAAGCGACTCGGCCGTCGTTGGGCCGCCTTTCATCGCGGTACGTTCTTGCGAGCTACGGATCTCTTCCTGTAACAATCTCGCGGCGTTCTGCTGCCGGTTGAGTTCGAGCGTCAACTGGTTGATGAGCCGTGTGTTCCAATCGGAGTTTTGGTTCTCGTAATACTCGAAATAAGCGTTGACGACGCTGTTGACAATCTCGGAGGCGTCCTTTGGTTCCGGGGCGCTGAACGACACGGTGACCCACTCCGACTTCGGCTGGGCTTCGAGCTTGATGTTCTTCGCCAACCAAGCGACCCGATCCCGTTGGCGTCTGACAAATGACATTCGCGAGACCGTCGGATTTTCGAGCGCTTTTTCCATGACGATCGGACTGCGGATCAAGGCGAATTGCGTGTTGATGAACTCCTCCAAATCTCGTTGCTTGGCGGAACTCTCCTCAAAAATGTAGTGCGGTTTGGTTCGCAAAACCTGAATCCACGCGGTCGCCGTGTAGCTGATCGGTTTGAAAAGGCCGATCGGAAAGACTGGAGCGACCGGCGAGAACAATGCCGCAACGAAAATGATCGTGGCCAATCCGGCGAGCGTCCACCAGTAAGCGGGCCGCATCAACGGGGTTCGCGGTTTCTTCGCATCGAGTACCGAGTCGATCCGTTCTTCGACCGGATTCGTTTCGGACATCGCCAAACAGAGGGCCGGCGTCCACGATGTTGGTCTCCCGGCGGCGATTTTGAGCAAAAATGTCGCATAACCGTGCGGCTCCTCGCCGTGCAGCAGAACGGCGTCGTCGCAGGCTGTTTCCCGTTCGATTTTCTGCCGCTCGGCGACCTTCCAGACGAACGGATGGAACCAATAAATCGCAACGACAATGCGGCTGAACACCAATCCGAGCGGATCGCGGCGTTTCAGGTGTGATAATTCGTGCAACAATACGCCGTCCCGTTCGGCGGGGCTCCAATCGACGTGTTCTCCCGGCAGCAGCACGGTCGGATGGAGCACACCGACGACCATCGGTACGGAAATCGATTCGTTGACGGCGAGTCGCGGCGCTCGGATTCGGAGTTTTCGAGCGATATTTTCGACGGCTGCTTTCCATGGTTCGGCGACGGTTTTTTCCGAAGCGTTCCGCAACAGTTTTCTCGCCGCTCGAATGGAAACGGCAAGCGTCAACAACAGGAAGACCGCTCCGCTGGCCCAGCCGACGACGGCGGCGGTTTCCAGTAAGAGCATCACCGTCGACCGGAATTCGAATGCGGTGTCGTTTCCGACCGTAACGCTCGAAGTTTTCGGGATATCAATTCTCGGAAGAACGAAATTTTGACTCTCGAATCCATCCAAAGAACCGGGAACATAGCGAATCGCCGTTCCGGGAATCTCCGTGCTTGGAAACCGGGGGAGCATCCGACTGACCGCCGGAAACGTCAACAGCGCGATCAGCGCGAGCATCCAAACGCGGCACCGCAGTGCCGCGCTCCGCCGCTTCAGGAGCGCTGCGATTCCCCAAGCGATCAACGGAAAAAGCGTTGCCAACACGGCAAGCTCGACGACCAACGCAAACCAAATGTCGATGCGGTTCATGGGAAGGGTGTTGTTGAAAGGTGTTCGGGAAATGTTTTCGTGAAACGTAATTCTTCCGTCCCCTCTCCCCACGGGAGAGGGTTAGGGTGAGGGGCTCTGCGGATGGAATCTGGGAAAATTTCAAGGAAATCAACGTCCCCTGTTCTTTGCTTATTCGTTCACGCAAGTCGACGTCGAACGCCCCTCACCCTAGCCCTCTCCCGAGGGAGAGGGGACGGAATTCGGCGCGTTTACAAACTTTAAACCGTTTATCGATGTTGTTCGATTTTCTCTTGAATCCGTGCAATTTCCTCATCGGTGAGCGACTTTCCGGCAACGTCGAGAATCGCGACCACGGCGTCCGAAGCGTTGCCGAAAAAGAGTGTCGAGACGAGATTCCGAACCGCCGACTTTTGAGCGGATTCCTTCGTCGTCAATGTTCGGTATACGTATCGGGAACCGTCCTCCCGGTACGTCAATGTTCCCTTCTTGACGAGCTGGCCGAGAATCGTGCGGACCGTCGAATAGTTCGGCGGCTCCACAAGCTCCGCAAGAACGTCGCTCACCGACGCTTCGCCGAGCTTCAGCACCGCTTCGAAGATTTCCCGCTCCCGTTTGCCGAGGTCGAAGACCGTTTTTTTTCTGTTCATTGTTTTCATCTCCTTCGGAATTTGATTGCTATGTTATTAGCATAGCATGCCCGAACGGAATTGTCAACACTGTTTTTCAAAAAATCAATCGCCGTTTTGCTGCATCGGTTACGTCGATGGAATGTTGGGGCGTAATGTGCTAGAATTCATGAAGTTGTCCCATTCAACCCGGTGATTCGGAAAAGGTGTGATCATGCGATTATGTTCGTTCGTGATGGTTTTCGTTCTTTGGGCGTCGTCAACGATCATTTTCGGCGCGGAAGCGACTCGATTGGAGCGTCTCAAATTCAACAATCCCGGTCTGACGGTCGATCTCGGCGTCGGACTTTGGGCATGGCCGTTGCCGTGGGACGTCGACGGCGACGGCAAGTTCGACTTGCCGGTCGTCTGCAGCGACAAACCGTACAACGGAACTTATCTGTTCATGAATTCGGGAAAAGGAGAGAAGAGTTTTCCGATCTTCAAACCGGCGAAACGGATCGGCGGAGGAAAGTCGAACGTCGAATTGAGTTTTCGCAACGGTAAACCGTGTGTGCTGACCCCGGCGATGCAATATCCCGACTTCTTGAAAACCGGTCTCGACAACGGCGTGAAAATCGACTTGCCCGCCAACGTCCATTCGAATCGGGTGCGGGCCAACCTGTGGAAATATTTCGATTTCAACGGCGACGGCAAGATCGACCTGTGCGTCGGCGTCGGCGACTGGACCGAATACGGTTGGGACAACGCTTACGACGAAAACGGCAACTGGAAAAATGGCCCGCTCCATGGTTTTACGTACATCATCCTTAACAAGGGGACCGACGAAGTTCCCGTGTACGAAAAACCATTCATGCTCCTCGACGTCGACGGAAAGCCGGTCGACGTCTTCGGGATGCCGAGCCCGAATTTCGCGGATTGGGACGGCGACGGCGATCTCGATTTGCTCTGTGGTGAATTTTTGGACGGATTTACTTATTTCGAAAACGTCGGAAGCCGTACGGAGCCGAAGTACGCCAAGGGACGCCGTCTCGTTACGGAAAACGGTAAGCCGCTTACGATGGATCTCGAAATGATCACGCCGGTTGCGTTCGATTGGACCGGAAACGGCAAACTCGATTTGATCTGCGGCGACGAAGACGGACGGGTTGCGCTTATTGAAAACACCGGAAAGTTCAAGGACGGTGCCCCGTTGTTTCTCGAGCCTCGCTATTTTCAACAGGAAGCGGGCGAACTGAAATGCGGAGCTCTCGCAACGCCGTTCTGCATCGATTGGGACGGCGACGGTGATTTCGATATTCTGTGCGGTAATACGGCGGGATACCTCATGTTTTTCGAAAACCTGAGCGGACCGGGAGTCGAGTTTCCGAAATGGGCTGCCCCGAAATATCTGGAGGCGGACGGCAAACCGATTCGGATTCTCGCCGGACCGAACGGTTCGATCCAGGGCCCCTGCGAAGCGAAATGGGGATATACGACGCTGACCGCCGCGGATTGGGACGGCGACGGGTTGCCCGACATTCTCGTCAATTCGATCTGGGGGAAAATTGTTTGGTACAAAAATATCGGGACCCGAACCGCTCCGAAACTCGCGGCGGCGCAGCCGGTCGAAGTCGAATGGAACGGCCCGCAACCGACGATCGCCTGGGGCTGGCTCCGTCCGAACGGCAAGGAACTCCTCACGCAATGGAGAACGACGCCGGTCGCCTTCGACTGGAACAACGATGGGCTCATGGACCTGATGATGCTCGATCACGAAGGGTATTTCTGTCTTTTCGAACGAAAAAAAGTCGACGACAAACTCGTTCTCCTTCCCCCGGAAAGATGCTTTTTGAACGAAAACGGCGAACCGATCCGACTCAACGACAAAACGGCGGGGGGAAGCGGGCGGCGCAAGATCGCCGTGTTCGATTACGACGACGACGGAGCGGTCGATTTCCTCGTCAACAGTACGAATGCGGAACTTTGGCGGCAAGTCGGTGCGAAGGACGGCATCTGGACGTTCAAGAATCTCGGCGACATCGACGGTCGTCCGATCTCGGGACACAGCACGAGCCCTTGTTGTGTCGACTTCAACGGCGACGGCGTCCAAGACGTGCTGATCGGCGCAGAAGACGGACACCTCTACTACCTGCGGAATCGCGGCCTCGACGATCTCCACGCGGCGCAGCTTGCCCGCAAGGAAGCGGCGAAAAAACGACTCGAAACGGAGACCGTCGAGCTTGCCGTCAAGGCGGTTCACACGGAACTCGACACGATGAGAAAAGACGCCAAGGCTTTCGCGAACAGAAATTACGTCTGGAGCGACGTTCCCGAAGAATGGACCGGTTTTCGATTTCTTCGAACGCACGGCGGCGAGTCGGCTTCCGTAACAATAACCGCCAAAAAAGATACCGTGATCCGCGTCATCGCCGGAGACGGCGACAAAGGATATCAAGGGAACGGTTGGACGAGAATCGCCCCGAACGCCTTTCAGTACACCGACGGCGGCAAGACCCGGATGTCCGTGTACGAAAAAAACCTGAAACAAGGAGAAGTCCTGGCACTGCCGCAATCCGGTTGGCAGGGGGGCATTCTTTTGTTATCGTCACCGTAAATCGTTGGGACCATCCGGGGATTGCGATGCGCTTCATTCCCGGCTCTTTGTTTTGAAACCTTCAGCCACCATTTGAACGATGAAAAGAAATTTCGCAACGTTTTTGACCGTTTTCCTGGCTGTTCCGACCTTGTTTGCCGAGGAGCCCGGCTATACGGACACGCCGCTGATTCCCGGTTCGACCTGGCGAGTTCATGATCAAGCGCGGCCGCAACCGAAGATCGTTCCGCCAGGAACCGGCGACATCGGTGTAACGCCGCCGGGAGACGCCGTCGTTCTCTTCGACGGAAAAAATCTCGACCCATGGATCCGCTCCGACGGCAAACCGATCGGGGACGGCATCAAGGACGGTGCTTTCGATATCATCAAGACCGGCCAACTTCGGACGAAAGCGGAATTCGGCGACTTCCAACTCCACATCGAATGGAGGACGCCGGAACTCAAGGAAGGATTCGACCGCATGAATCAGGGAAACAGCGGCGTCTTCGCCATGGGTTGTTACGAAATCCAGATCATCGAGTCGCAAGCGTCTTACGTTTACGCCGACGGCAACGCCGGCGCGATTTACGGACAATATCCGCCGTTGGTGAATCCGGCCCGCAAACCGATGGAATGGCAGAGCTTCGACATGTTCTTCACCGCCCCGAAATTCGACGGCGAAACATTGAAATCGCCGCCGTATCTCACGTTGGTGTACAACGGCGTCGTGGTTCAGAACCATCAGAAGATTCTCGGAGCCGTCCAACACCGGTTGGTTCCGGCGCCGTATCCGATCAAGGAGAAAGGGCCGATCTTGTTACAGAATCACCATTCGTCGGTCGAATTCCGTAACATTTGGATCCGGCCGCTGGAAGAGAGTCGGTGAGCGAGGCATCCGGGGATTGCGCTGCGATTCATCCCCGGCTCTTTATTGTGCCGGCAATAAAAAATGAACGGAACGGTGTTTTGTACGAAGCATAGCGGAGTTCAAAATACCGTGGACCGCGGGAACGACGGTCAAACCAAAGGATCAAAGTTTATCGCCTGCTCAATAAGCCCCGATTACATGCCGAAGTTGGCGAGTTCGTTTTCGTAGAGGAGACGCTGCCCTTCGAGAAGAATAATCACTTCTTCGCCAACCTTTCCCATTCCCTGAATGTATCGGGCGCTGTCCGCTCCGGCGGTTTTCGGCGGCGGCGAAATTTGGCTGTCGTCGATGTTTCGCACCTCGTTGACCGTATCGACGACCAATCCGACTTGGGCGCCGCCGATGTTGACGACGATAATACAGGTCCGTTCGTCGTAGGGACGCGGTTCCATGTGAAAACGAAGCCGCATGTCGAGCACCGGAATCACTTGGCCGCGAAGGTTGACGACCCCCTTCACGAATTGCGGCATGTCGGGAACTTCCGTGATTTTCTGCATCCCGACGATTTCCGTGACGTATCGGATCTCGATGCCGTAATCTTCTTTTCCGAGCCGGAACGTCAGATACATGTTTTTCAGGGTATCTTCGTTTTCCAAGATCGCCTGTTCGATCGTTTCGTTCAATTGATTGATCTCGTTGGCGGATACTTTGTTGGCGGCCGGTGCAGACATCTCAGGCTCCTCGCAAAAAATGGAATGAAGAAACTCGCTGAATTACTACGATTATATTGTATTTCTTGCCGGAAATCACCGAAAAGCGGGGACTTTTCGAAATTCCGTCTCGCTTACGGACCGTTTTACTGTTAAAATCCATACCATCCTTACGCAAGATAGTATACCGTGTTTCCGACGAGGTTCCAACATGGTTGACGAAAAATTGAAAAACAACGCCGGAAACAACCCCGAACAGGACCGAAAAGGGAAAAGTTCTCCACTGTCCGCCGATCGGAAATTGTTCGGCGCCTCGGCGTTCTTCGAAACCAAGGACGACGGGGATGACGTCGAGATTTTATCGCTGGATTCGCTCCGGGAAGCGTTTGCGGCAATCGATGTCGAGGCCATTGCGGACGCCCCGAACATGGCCGATGCGTTGTCAGACACAACGGAACCGCCGGAAATCGACGGCGAATCCCCTTCCGAAACCGACGAACCAGACGCCGAGGAACCGCTGACCGAGGCGGATTCCATGGAAATGAGCCCGAAACTGATTCTGGAGGCGATGCTCTTCGTCGGAAATCGGGAAAACCGTCCCCTGACGCCGGAATTCGCCGCCGAACGAATGAGAAACGTGCAACCGGATGAAATCGATGCGGCGGTCGTCGCATTGAATCAAAACTATCTCCAACTCGGCTGTCCGTATTATATCGTTCAGGAAGAAGACGGATATCGGATGGTTCTCCGCCCGGAATTCAACGTGATCCTGGAGCGGTTTTACGGCAAAATTCGCGAATCGACCCTTTCGCAGCAGGCAATCGACACGCTGGCAGTCGTCGCTTATCGGCAACCGATCAGCGCCGACGACATTCAACGGCTGCGCAAAGAACCGTGCGCCGCCGTTCTCACGCAACTGGTACGGCGGGGATTGATCGGCGTTGAACGGGAACTCCGGGACAAAAAGAAAGTCACGGTCTATCGGACGACGGATCGGTTTCTGGAATTGTTCCATCTTGAATCGCTGGACGACTTGCCGATCGCAGAGGAAATCGATTTCCGATGACCGTTGATCGACGGACGGCGCTCCGACCATTGGAACGGTCCAAAACCAAAAAAAGCCCCATCGAAACGATGGGGCTCAAAATTTCCGAGAAAATTTTATTTTTTCTGACTGGACAGTCAGGCGATAACACTAGTCGAGAAACCCGACCAAATCCTGACTTCGGGTCGGCTGTTGGAGCTTTCGGACCGCTTTCGCCTCGATCTGTCGAATACGTTCTCGCGTCACCTTGAAAATGTGTCCGACTTCTTCCAGCGTGTAGCTGTACCCATCTCCAAGGCCGTACCGCAACTTGATGATCTCCCGCTCCCGATAGCTCAAGGTCTTGAGGACCTTGGCGATGCGGTTGCGGAGCATTTCCTGCGTCGCTCCGATCGCCGGATTTTCCGCCGCGCCGTCCGGAAGCAGGTCGCCGAAATGGGAATCCTCGCTGTTGCCGACCGGTCGATCGAGACTGATCGGATAGCGGTTCATCGCCAAAATTCGACGGGTTTCGTCCAGCGGCGACTTGGCCGCCTCGGCGGTTTCTTCGACTGTCGGTTCGCGGCCGTATTCCTGGAGCAGTTTCCGGGAAACGTTCCGCATTTTGGACATCGTTTCGACCATGTGGACGGGAATCCGAATCGTTCGGCTCTGATCCGCAACCGCCCGGGTGATCGCCTGGCGAATCCACCACGTTGCGTAGGTGCAGAACTTGAAACCGCGTCGATACTCGAATTTGTCGACCGCTCGCATCAGACCGGCGTTTCCTTCCTGAATCAGGTCGAGGAAACTGAGTCCGCGGTTGCGATACTTCTTCGCAATGGAGACGACCAACCGCAGGTTCCCTTCGGAGAGGCCGCGTTTGGCTTCCTGATATTTCGCAAACAAGTCCTTGACGTACTTGACACGATTCCGGAGGCTTTTCGGCGTTTCCTGCGTCAGTTGCAGGATATTCCGAAATTCGTCGATCCACTGTTGGCGTTCATATTCGGGACGACCGCTTGCTTTGTGCTCGTTGATCCGGCGTTTCAATTCGTCGACGCGGCGGCTGAATTCCTCCAGCGTCGCGATCATCGTTTCGATCCGCTGCGTTCGGAGACCGAGTTCTTCGATCAACCGAACGGCACGGCGACGGCTGCGTCCCAATCGGTTCCAGGAGAACTTGCGTTCTTCGGGGGACCGGGATTTACTGGTCGCGACTCGATAGTCCTTACGATTGCGTCGGACCATCAGTTCGAGCGACTTGAGATTATGGGGAAAACGTCCCATGATCTGCTGTTTTTCGAGGCTGTCGGTAACGGAAACCTGAACGGTCCTGTCGAACGGCAACTCATTATGATGCACGCGACGCAGGGTCCTGACGGCGTGTTGGAGCACATAATCGCATTCCAACAGTTTCGCACGGAATTTACGTCGGGCAACTTCGATTTGTTTCGCCAAGGCGATTTCGCGTTGCCGAGTCAGGAGCGGAATTTCTCCCATTTGGGTGAGGTACATCCGAACGGGATCGTCGGACCAAGCGTCACCCGCTTCCATTTTCAGGAGATCTTCGTCGAAAATTTCCGCTTCTTCGTCTTCGTCCTCGTCGACAAGCAGGGCATCGACCATTTCGTCTTCATCAATCTCGACGTCTTCGACATCGTCGAGGCCGTGGATCATTTCCTCGTCGGCCTGCAGCGAATCGTCAAATTCATCAATCAGAGAGTCTGAGTCGTACAAGCTAAGCTCCTGTATGCTTTGAGTAATGGTATTTGTGTCTTCCTTCCCAAGGCGGCACTGTCTTTCCAAGACATCTGTGTCGCAATCGAGCTTCCGCTCGATTTGAGAACTTTTTGGACAGACGATAAAAATTCATTCGTCGGTCAACCATCGTTTGCATGGTCCGCGGTGTTTTGAACTCCGCTCCGTTCATTTTTATCTCTGCCACAATAACAGGACGGCCGCTCCGCTCCCGATCCTGCTGACACCGATCGTCCAATTCACGACCGTCAATGTCAATCGCCTACCGAAATCGAAGGTTTCCCATGAAATCACAGGATTTGGCTCAACAGAGCCGAGGCTTTGTTTGTATGAGGGGCGAAGCCTGACACCCCGATCGATTCGGTACACGTTACGATCTTCATCCTTCCGATGACGCCGATTTCATGTCGCGGCGTCCACGACGAGCGTAACCCGCTCAAGGTAATCTCCATACAATGGGAGAGGGTGAGTGGGAACGTCCCGCAATACTTCTACGTTCGAAAGGAGAAATCGGTTCGATACGTTTTTCAAAATTTCGCGAAACGGCGAAATTCCGTCCGACGAATCGTGAAAACGAGAACCGACCTACACATTCTACCCCACGCCACGGCAAACGAATCGTTTATTTGGTATTTGGTAGAACTTTACTTTCAGGCAAACGAAGACGACGAGAGAAAAATTTTTGGTTCTCCCGGTTTCGCCGCTGAATATTCCCTTCCGCCGAGAACGCAGTGTCCCGGTGAAAAATCATGCTGCAAACTCAATGGACAATACGACTGCTTCCGAAACCGCCCAGACCCTAAAGCAAATTCTATAGCGAACTTGAGGAAAAGTCCAGCAAAAAATCCATTTTATCAAAAAAAGAGGCGGGGAAACGGATTAATCTTTCGTTACCGGATCAGGAACGGATTTCTTTTTCTGCTCTATCGGCGAAAAAACTTGCGTCCTTAAGACGGAGCGGTATAATTAACGGTTTCGCTGGCGTTTTTTCATATTGATTTCCGTCCTGTAAAGAGGTGCCGTACCGTGCCGAAAATGTTTTTATTGCCTTGTTCCTGCGGCGAATCACTCCCCGTCGACGTCGCGCAAGCCGGACAAACCGTCGCTTGCCGAAGCTGCGGGAAGTCGTTGCAGGTTCCCTCGATGCTCAATCTGAAAAAGCTGCAAGCCGTCGACGGCCAGACGCCGTTTGAAGCGAATTCCAGCGCATTGCCAACGGGAAACCTTCGATTGGCCTTCCAAACCCTTGGAGCATTGGCGCTGGTCCTTTCGCTCGTTTTACTCGCTTGGGTGCTGACAACCCGTCCACAGCCGATCGATGTTACCCAAAAACAAGTGGATCTAACATATGGTGGCATGAAGGTTTATCAGGATTCGACGCCGCTGCAGGGGTATGAGCATTCCATTCTTCGGTTTCACGAAAGCGATGTCGATTACATGTCGCCGATGGAGCTGATCATTTATTTTCGGATGCTCAAAAACGGCCCGATGCTCAGCTATAATTTTCAGGAAAACTACCAAATGCTCAAAGACGCCTACCATATTCGCCTTGGTGCCGCAATCACGGGGGTCGGCGTCGGCCTCCTGTTTTTGATTCTTTCCCTGTTGATGCCGAAACGTCCCAAAGACGTCGGCGTCCGCAAAGGATCCGAATGGGGGTGATTGGTTCCGTCCCCTCTCCCCCCGGAGAGGGTGAGGGACGCTGTAATACCAACATCCGGAATCGTGAATTTTTTTCACGATCAGCGCAGAGCGGAGCGACCATTCTGTGGGTTTGTACGACGAGCGGAAGCTCGGTTGACGGCCAGCCTCGCTGGGTTTGAAATGAAGAAAAACCGTCAAGAAAATGATCTTAGTCGCTTCCCCTTTTGATCTTTTATCGTGTCCCATGTTTTTCATGCCAAACGCCCCTCACCCTGGCCCTCTCCCGAGGGAGAGGGGAGGGTAATCGACGCTTTCTCAAGATTCACGGAGGTTCCTCTATGCAGTTCCATCGCATCACCCCATGGTTCGTCGTCGTTTTGTTCTTTTTCCCGATTGTTCTTTCCGCTCAGGAAACGCCGGAGCAGCGATTCGCGGCTCGACAGGAAAAATTTCCGATCGTCGAACGAGCAAGACTCATGGTCGACAACGACCTGCTTCCGCAAGGCGGACTGACGAATTCGGCGGTGATCGACGCCATGAAACGGGTTCCCCGCAACCGTTTCGTGCCGC
Source organism: Thermoguttaceae bacterium (assembly GCA_031549705.1). GTDB lineage: Bacteria > Planctomycetota > Planctomycetia > Pirellulales > Thermoguttaceae > WRKP01. The sequence goes on along the minus strand of JAVBPI010000048.1, from coordinate 5,309 downwards.
CGTTGCACCAACAGATCGCGTTTCGGGATCAGGCGATTCCGATCGGCAACGCGCAGACGATTTCGCCCCCCTATATTGTCGCTTATATGACGGAGCAGCTCGACCCGAAACCGGGGGACAAAGTCCTCGAAATCGGGACTGGGAGTGGATATCAGGCTGCCGTGCTGAGTTTGCTCGTCGATCAGGTTTATTCCATCGAAATCGTCGAGCCGCTCGGAAAACGCGCCGAGAAAACGCTCCAAACCCTCGGAATGGATAACGTTCACGTCAAAGTCGGCGACGGATATAAGGGTTGGCCCGACGCCGCTCCGTTCGACAGCGTAATCGTAACCTGTTCGCCGGAAGCGGTCCCGCAACCGCTGATCGACCAACTCCGTGAAGGAGGCCGAATGATCATTCCTCTCGGCGAGCGGTATCAGCAGACGTTTTATCTCTGCAAGAAAGTCGATGGCAAACTCGTCAAGGATCGGCTTACGCAGGCCCTTTTCGTCCCGATGACCGGCGAGGCGGAAGACAAGCGGGAAACACTTCCCGATCCGAACAATCCCGCCTTGATCGGCGGCGACTTCGCACAAATTCGCGAAAACGGTTCCCCTATCGGCTGGCATTACGCTCGGAATGTCCAAATTCTGGCCAATCAAGGGGACGACAAGATTCACAACTTCGCCCGATTTACCAGTGAAGCGGACCCGAACGCTCCACCGCCGACGAAGGGAGGAAGCCGCTCACGGACGGGGGGAAAGCCGCAACAGCCGGTCGGTCCGCCGAAAACGGGGCAAATTTTGCAAGGATTCGCAATCGATGGCCGCAACGTCCCGAAATTGAAGATCGAGTTTTCGGCGCGAGGGCAAAACATCGTCTCGACACGGGGAATGTTCCAGACGCCGACGATTGTCCTTTGGCTCTACGATGAGGACCGTAATCAGACCGACGAAATACTTCTCGGACAGTGCAGCGGAACCTTTGCCTGGCGGCAATACTCGCCGGAAGTTGCAATTCCCAAGCGGGTCCGTGAGGCGATTATTCTCGTCGGCCTTCCCTTGGCGACAGGTCAGCTTGATGTCGCCAACATCCAAATCGATTCGGTCAAGAATTGATCGTCGAGTCGGAAGTGTTTTTACGGCTCCTGTCCCACGAAAATCACTTCATCCCTTCGAAAAAATGTTTGCATCGCTTGTACTTTAGGAATGAGGAAATCACGCCGATCAGCGATCAAGGACAGACAACCGATTTCCGATTGTTAATAAAGATATTTCCGAAGTTTCGTCGAATTGGAGCCCTGAGCGACGACCGCATATTTATAAGAAACGAAGGCATCGACATACTGATTCGGGCATTCCAATATAATCTCTCGGCATCGTCCGTGCCTTGCATGGATTTCGGCGAATTTCAGCAACGAAAACGCCGCATAGCGGTTCGGAAAACTTACCAAGTGCACGAAATTACGAAAGGTGACAATTTCACACACGTCATTCTCTATCAAAAATGAAATGCAGGCGAGAATGTCACTCGGCGTTTCGAACAAATAACTCATCCGCGTCGGTGCATTCGGCTTTCGATTGCATACCACAAGGACATCCCCGATCATATACGGCGCATGCAATGCCCGTAGCGGTCCAATGTGAGCAGGCAGTATCTGTCTCATGGCACCGTTTTCATGGCGTAAGCCTTTGCGGCGATGACGAACAAAAATACTCTGGCAATATATCTTGGGAATCAGCAAAAAAACACGATCCCTGTCGTGAATCATGCGGGAAAAATACGAGGGGACATAACCGACACCGTTTTTAATGCAGAGCCCGTAGGTGAAAACGGATGCAGGCCCAAAATTTTGCATACCGTCGTACACGGCTTCCATCGACTTTCCGGAAAACACGACGCTATCAAGTACGATGACTTCTTTGCCTTGGACGCTATTCGCAACTTCGGTATCCGTCAGAGGTTGATGTTGCGTGTTATACCAAGATACGGCCCTGGTATTTCGATGTACAATGGCCAACAAGGACGTTGTTCGAAGATCGCCCGGCTTCGCATTTACCATGTCCGCGAATATTTTCAGCAATTCGAGCCAAATCGATATTCCTGATTCGCCAATAGGGATCCAGACGATATTTTTCAGTCTTGCCTGTATTTTGGGAAGATCGCCAGGCGTTCCTTCAAGATCCAAGTACTCAAGAAAACCTCTTAAATAAGCTTGAACATGTTCCCGACTGATAAGATGGGTTTGCATTGAGGGGGATTCCAATTGGCGGCTATTTGAGAAGTAGGTATCTCAAATAGCCTTCAGGGATTTTTGAGAGAATTCAACATACCTTCAAAGTCGTCCACATCAGCACTGGTGGCTTGCGGTTCGCGGGCATTTTGGATCAAAACGGCATTGAACTTGTCTGCAGCCTGATCGCCGAAGCAATCTCGACAGCCGTCTCGACCGTTGGGCAATCGATTGACACCGGTATATGTTTCTTGAAGTGCGACATTACAATCGTCACACTTCGAATGCGAGCCGGTGATTTCACGAACCCTGTCATATATTTCCCCGCTCTTTGCAACCAAATCAAGCACGTCGGCATCAATCAATGTGGGCATGGTCATGTCACAACTCCTTGGCAAGATGGTGGAAGCTGGAATGTTGTTCAAGTAGTTTGAAGATATGGGATTATTGACCGACGACACCGATCAGCACGAAATCCTGATTCCACCGAACAAGGAAAGAATATCGTACCACCGAAGTGTCGAACGTTAAGCCGGACCGACAAGGCCCGGCGCGGAGCATATCAAAACCGATGGAAACTACCAATATCAGATATATCGTGATTCGCCTGCTAAGAGTCGATTCTTTTTAAATTCGACTCTTTTTTCATCCCGACGTCTTCATTAAAATCCGAAATCGTTGCCAAAAACTCACGAATAAGGACGATCGCCCAAGCGAAAAATTTTATCCGCCATGGAACGGCAAGGCAATGTTGGAACCTATCAAATTCGTTGTAATGCATTGACTCTAAATCGATTGCGACATCCTATCAGCAATTGCCGAGCCACATCGGTTATGTAACTTTTGGTTACACAACGGCTTTCGTTGCTCATCAGTTTAACACACTTTTGCTGAAAAATACATACTGTGGGGAAAATTCGGAAAAGTAATTCAGATGGGTGGGCGGGATAAAGTGGATATGACGATTTTAAGTTTCGTATTCGATGGAATATCGGGATATTTCGTTTCTGTTTGCCTCCGAGACGTGTTTACGGAATTTTCTTTTTTAGCGCCGAAGCTTCGAAGTTGTGATGATTCATTCGGACTGTTTTTCCGCTTGCCGTTTCTCAATAAGAAGATTTTCGAGTTAATGTTGACACAAAAGGAAAAATAGCTATAATCAGAATATCCGGCAAATTCGGAGAGTTCGGCAGGACTGGTTATCCCTGCCGAATGCGTCGAGCCGCATGATTCGGAAGTCTGCAAGGACCAAGCGGGATCATCCGACTACCGCGAACAAGGAAGCCGAGTCCCGTTTTACCCGCGACCATAGGTTCCGGTGTCGGCGAGATTCGACAAAGTGAGCAACATTACTCGAAGGATGGATATCAATTCTTATGGCTATTAAAACAGTATTCACGACTGGTGAAGCGGCGAAGATTTGCAAAGTCAGCCAACAAACGATCATTCGTTGTTTCGATTCCGGCCAACTCAAAGGATTTCGAGTTCCGGGGAGCCGTTTCCGCCGCATTCCTCGCGATCAACTGTTTGCCTTCATGCGGGACAACGGAATCCCGACCGACGCTTTGGAGAGCGGCAAACGGAAAGTCCTTGTCGTCGATGACGACAAGGAACTCGTCGAATTGATCGTCCATGTTCTTGAAAGCGACGGTCGTTTTGAAACCAAGTCGGTAAACAACGGTTTCGACGCCGGAATGATGGTCAAGGAATATCGCCCCGACTTGATCGTGCTCGATGTGATGCTCCCTGATATCAACGGAAAAGAAGTTTGTGTCCGCGTTCGTAGCGACAATTCGTTGGAAGAAGTCAAGATCATCTGCATCAGCGGCATGGTCGAAGAAGACAAAATCGCCGAACTGAAGGCCGCCGGCGCGAACGACTTCCTCCAAAAGCCGTTCGAGACCGACCGACTTATCGAAAGGATGTGTGTCCTCCTCGACGTTGAATCGTTCGTCTAGTCTTGAGTCTTTTAGACGTCGAACGGCGTTCGACGTGTTTGACCGTTCAACCGCCGATTTCCGGTTGAACGGTGTGAAACAAGGTGCTGAAATCACCCGCGTCGTAGAGAAACTTCGACAAACTGTTGGCAATGGGAATCCATGAGCCCGTTGTTTCTCGATAAATGTGATTCCAGCCGTAAACCATGCCGTTCATCTTGACGGCTCGTTCTCGGAACGTGTATTTGATTGACCAGACGAAAGAAGCCGGTTCGTCCTCGATTCCGGCTCCGTGCCGGTAAAGCTTGTATGCTTCCGCTCCACGAAACAGGAGTGTTCCGGCGGGGCAGCCGAGGAATTCATTCGCGTTGACTTTGCCTTGAAGGGCAGTGATGACGTTCCACGGAGGGTCGATGACTTCGCTCCACGTCAAAATATGTTCCGTGACCGGCAGTTTCTTAACGATCAGCGTTCCGCTTGGAATCGCGCCGAACGTGTCCCACCATTTCCAGCCGGATGCCGGGAGCGTGATTTCTTCGGAATCGACGACCATTTTGTACGTAATCGACGTTTTTTCGTCGTTCAACGGAACGTCGCTCCGTTCGCTTCCCGTCGAGGTACCGTATTTGACGACCGCTTGGGCGAAGGAACCATCGTAGTCGACGAGATCCGTCTTCAGATTCTCCAGTGTTCGTACACCGATCATGTCCGGTTCCAGCGGCTCGAAGTCGAGTGTGTAAGCGAAGACGTCGCTCCGACCCGGATAGGTCAAGCGGCCCGCCGTATCGAAGACCGCTTGGGCGAATTCCGTTCGCAGTTCCCAGGGAACGAGAAATCGCCGCGTTGCCGAAAAACCGTCGACGGTGTATTTTTCGTGCGGCGAACCGCCGAGTTCTTGAAACGTAAGCATGGTATTACGATAAAGTGGTGTTGATGCCGTTAACGGCGGGGTTCACCTCGTGCTTGGGATTCCGTCGCTAACCGGAAAATCGAAAGTCGGAAACGAATTTCCAGGAATCGTTTTCCGTGCGAATATATTCGACGCCGACGAACCTGAACCGAACGGATTCCGTCCGGTCAACCGACTCCAATCGAAGCCGATCGAATCCCTGCTCGATTTTTTTCGCGATGCGAATTCCTTCATCGAACGATTCATGATG
>JAVBPI010000185.1:0-32078 GCA_031549705.1 Thermoguttaceae bacterium | reverse complement strand
AGGAATTCGCGGAACAGATTCGACAAGCGCTGTACGCCTCGAAAATCTGCTCGTATGCCCAAGGATACGTCCAGATGCAGGCCGCCGGAAAAGAGTACGATTGGCCGCTTCAATACGGTCCGATCGCGATGCTCTGGCGCGGTGGCTGCATCATCCGTGCGGTCTTCCTCGAACGGATCAAGGAAGCGTTCGACGCCGATCCGAAGCTCGAAAACCTGCTCTTGGCCCCGTATTTCAAGAAGATCATGGACGCCGCGCAGGCTCCGTGGCGGAACGTCGTCAAGACGGCGATCGAACTCGGAATTCCGGTTCCGGCGTTCACGACGGCGTTGTCGTATTACGATTCATACCGCTCGGCGGCGCTTCCGGCGAATCTGTTGCAAGCGCAACGGGATTACTTCGGCGCCCATACCTACATGCGGACCGACAAACCGACCGAAGGCCCGTTCCACACCGATTGGATCGCCGAAAAACGGTAACGGAATTTTGTGGCGAATGCACGTCATTTCGATACAGTCACTCATGACCGCGAAAACCATCGTCTTTTTCGTTGCGGCAATCCTCACGGCGACCGCCCTCCGGTCGGGTGAGGTTTCCGTCGCGGATTATCCGACGATTCACGATGCGGTCAAGGCGAATCCCGGTCGAATTCTCCATGTTCCAACCGGGGTGTACGAAATCGATCGAAAAATCCACCTCGCCACCGATCGCTCCGGGCTTGTCGGGCCGGGAAAGATCGTCCAGACGAACCCGGAGTCGCCGATCATCGAAATCGAACACGCCACCGACGTAACGCTCCGGGATCTCACGCTGACGCGGGCAGACGATAAAACGAATACGCCTCGAGAAGGTATACTCGCGATCGACTGCCGCGAACTCCGGATCGAGAACGTTCGCGTTCTCGACAATCGGACCCGTGACGCCGCAATATCGTTGCGGGAATGCGCCGATGCCCGCATCAAGGACTGTCTCGTACGCAATTACATGAAGATCGACATCGACGATCGAACGAACAGCCCGTTGTACGGTTACGCCTTCCATTGTATCGACGGAACCGGCATTGCGGTCCGCGCGAGTACCGGAACCGTCATCCAGGGAAATCGGGTCGTCGAAGAGAACCTGTTGCCGACCCCGGAAAACAAGGTGAAATTCAAGCTCGGTTCGTTCGTGAAAAAGAATCCCGACAAGGGAAGTATTATCGGACAACAAACCTGGGACGACGAATATGTCAACAATTGGCACCAAGGCTCGGCGATGATCGTGACGTCTCCGGAAAGGAGCGATCGGACCCAAATCGTCGGCAACACGATCGAAAACGCCGCGCAGGGAATCGACTTGCACTGCGACCATGTCATCGTCTCGGGAAACATCGTCGTCAACTCGTTCATGGGGATGAAGGCGATGCACGGTTCGCGGAACGTGCTGATCATCGGCAACCAGTTTATCCGGAACGATCTCTGGAGCATCGGCCTGATGCCCGGCGCATCGTCGCATGCCGCCGGATTCGAACAAAGCGGCGTCAGGAACGAAACGGCGAACACCGACGGCGGTTCGATCATCGCGAACAATATCGTCTCCGATTTCGGACGCGGCGATTCCCATTGGATCTGGGGAAACGACGGCGTGCCGTTCAAGTTCGATACCGGACAGCTTCCGCACAATCCCCCGTTGGAGAACGTCGTCGTAACGGGAAACGTCCTTGACGATTCCAAAGCCGACGGCGAACCGCCCCTTTATCGTTACGCCGTCGTCGTCCCCACCGGGAAGGACGCTCCGCGCAACATCCGTTTTTCGAACAATATTTTTCCGCCCGGTCATTCAGGCGTCGCCAATATCGACGGCATTCAATGACTTTCGGCGGCAAACGACAACATGCCGAAAAAATCGCAAGTCCACGGCAATCCCCTGACGGCCGTCATGGAGGATTACCTCGAAGTGATCTATCACCTTGTGCAGGAGTACGGCGTTGCGCGGTCCGGCCAGATTTCGCAGCAACTCGGCGTTCACAAGTCGACGGTCACGACGGCGTTGCACTCGTTGCAGTCGCAAGGGTTTATCGACTACGCCCCCTATCGGGACATCACCTTGACCGCCAAAGGAGAAAAAGAAGCGGAAGGTGTTGTTCGACGACACGATATTTTATTCCAATTGCTGCACGAACTGCTCGGTGTCGAGAAACGGGAAGCGGAGTCCTTGGCGTGCGAAATGGAACACTCGTTGCCGCCACACATCGTCGACCGCTTCGCCATGCTCGTCGACAAAGCGTTGAAAAAGAAAAGAAGATAAGATTTAATGCACGTAAACCGTGTGGAGGTAGGTTGCCTACCTTATATTGACAGGGAGGTTTTACGAATGGTTCGCCTGGTTTTTAGCACAATAATCGTTCTCGTTCTTTTGTCGGGTTCTCCGAAAGCGCAGGAGTTGGTCAACCCTCGTGAACAGTCCGGCGGAATCACGCCGGGAACCCCGCGAACGGCGTCCCTGAAAACACCGTGGGGAAAAGAGGTGACGCCGGAAAACGTTCATCCGGAATATCCGCGACCGCTCATGGTTCGGGATCGTTGGATCAACCTCAACGGACTCTGGGAGGTGAAAGAGGGTACCCGGCCAACCTCGGAACCGTTCCGGGAAAAGATTCTCGTTCCATTTCCGGTGGAATCGTCGCTCTCCGGGATCGGACGTCCCATGGAGTCGATCGTTTACCGTCGCTTTTTCACGATTCCCGATACCTGGCCGAAGGAACGGCGGCTGCTCTTGCATTTTGGTGCCGTCGATTGGGGGGCAACGGTCTGGGTGAATGGAAAACAGGTCGGAACGCATCTCGGCGGCTACGATCCATTTTCGTTCGAAATCACCGACTTCGTGGAAAACAACGGCCCCAACGAACTGATCGTCGCCGTCGTCGATCCGACCAACGGGGGGGAGCAACCTCGCGGCAAGCAAACGTCGACGCCGTCGGGGATTTGGTTCACGTCCGTGAGCGGAATTTGGCAAACCGTTTGGCTCGAACCGGTTGCGACGGAATACATCAAGTCGATTACCGTAACGGGAGACGTCGACCGGGGCGAAATCGCCGTTCGGGCAGAGGTTTCGAAGCCGCGCAAGGATCTGTTTCTCGTCGCGGAATTTTTCGACGGCGACAAATCGATCGCAACGGTTTACGGCGGCTCCGACGGTCCGCTCCTGGGCCGCATTCCGAAAGACGCGTTGAAACTTTGGTCGCCGGACTCGCCGCATCTTTATCAAATTCGGGTCAAACTCCTCGACAAGGAAACGACGGTCGACCAAATTGGAACGTATTGCGGACTCCGAAAAATCGAGTTGGCCCCCGACGCCGAAGGGAAAATTCGAATTCGTCTCAATAATCGGCAGCTCTTCCTGTTGGGAGTACTCGACCAGGGATATTGGCCGGACGGACTTTACACCGCGCCGTCGGACCAGGCGATTCAATCGGATCTCCAAGTCGCCAAGTCGCTCGGCTTCAACATGATCCGCAAGCACGTCAAGGTCGAGCCGCAACGTTGGTATTACTGGGCGGACCGACTCGGCCTGTTGGTTTGGCAGGAAATGCCCAGCGCCGAGAATCGGACGTCGGAGTCAAAACGGCAATTCGAAGAAGAACTCAAACGGATGATGCAAACGCTTTCGCCGCATCCGTCGATCGTCGTTTGGACGCTCTTCAACGAAGGCTGGGGGCAGCACCAAACCGCCGAACTCGTCGAAAAAATGATGCTGCTCGATCCATCCCGTTTGGTGAACGGAGCGAGCGGTTGGAAGGATTTCGGTGTCGGCCAATTGGTCGACCATCACAAATTTCCGGGCCCGGAAGCACCGAAGTCGGACGGCAAGCGAGCGCCGGTGATCGGTTCGTTCGGCGGACTGACATTGGTTCCTCCGAAAGCGAATTTGTGGACCACTGAAACTTGGGGATATCAGCACGTCGCCGATTCCGCGACGTTATTGGGTCGCTATCGAACGATGAACGACGAACTGCGTCGATTGGCGAAGTCGGAAGGGCTCTGTGGGGCAGTCTTCCATCAGTTGGCCGACGTTGAATCGGAGTGCAACGGCTTCATCAGCTACGATCGGGTCGTCCTGAAAGTTCCGCCGGAAACCGTCCAGCGGATCAATCGGGAAACGATCGACAGCGCCAGTGAAACGCCGTAAGAGATGCGGGTAGGTTGCCGACCGCCGGGCGGCAACGTCTGGTACTCCAGACTCAAGCTCCACTGAAGTCACGTTTTGGGGTGGCTCCCTGTGCGGAGTACCGCACACGACCGCCCGGCGGGCGGTCGCCTACCTTGAACGGTTTATTGCTCGTCACCGAGATTCGGTTCCACCGTTGTCGGCGGAAGGAACTCAATCGTCTTCGGATCGGGAACCGTATCCAGATCGGGGAACCGAACGGTCATCGTCTTGATCCGACGGTCACCGTTGGGGAACGGAACGGTGCTTCCGTTTTCGGTAATCTTCCATTGCAATGACGGCCGCTCTCCATTTTCGATCTTGTTGATCAATTTCTCCATGCGGACGAAAACCGGTTCGGACGGTTTGACCTGCGCGAGAAGAATCAACATCGACGGAAGCAACGTCGACATGGAAGAGGGCATGCGGTCGATTTCATCGAGGATCAACGTAAAGCCTTCATCGACCTTCTTGTCTTTTGCGTAACAGACCGCCAACGGATAAACATAAGTTCCGCCTCGCTTGGCGATATCGCCCAAATGCCGCTTCGCGCTGGGGAGCATGTTATTGTCGACGAAAAGTTTGCCGAACTGGAAATTAAGCGAGTAAATCAACTCCGGGTTCTCACGACGGTTTTGCGCCAACATGAGGCACTGCTTCGCCACGAGATCCGCTTGCGGTTGATCCTGGCTCAGCACCGCGGCGTGAACCTGATCGAAAAGCTTTTGGTACGGTTGCGGGAATTGTCCGGAGGCCGCTTCGAGCCGAACCCCGCGAACGACGGCGTCCTGTTGGAGCTTTCGAGCTTTATCGAAGTCGTCCAATTCTTCATAAAGTGCGAGCAGACGATTCCAAATGATCGGCTGAATATTGCCGCAACGAAGCGATTGGGCGTAGACTTCCGTCAGTTTTCGTTTCAAATCCTTGTTATCGGGGGTCGCGGCCAAGGCACGTTCATCGATCATCGCTTTGAGAATGTACGTCATATCCCAATCGGCGCGGCGTGTCGCAATTTCCTCCTGGAGCTGTTTGACGGCATCCATCGACGGATCTTTTTCAAGGAGGAGCAGTCGTGCTTTGATAAATCGCCACATGGTTCCCAATTCGGGAGCCCCTTCAATTTTTTCAAGGCGGCCAAGCAACGGTTTGGCGTACTCGATATCGCCGCGGTCCAAGGCCATGTTCGCCAGGGAGAAGAAACCTTGCGGTTTCAACGAATCCGGGTTCAGGTCATACGTCGACTTGAGCTGGGCGTACATTTTGTCCATGCTCTTGGGTGTGTTGTCCTTGAGCCGCTCCATGAAGACCGCGAACCGTTGTTTTTGCGCACTGGTCAGTTTGTCGTCCGCCATCGCTTCGTCGACGACGGCAATCGCTCCTTCCCGATCATTGCGGCGCAGGGCGTCGTTGACCCGTTCGACGAAATACTGCGCTTCGCCGTCCGGTTTCATGTCGCGGATCAACAGGAGGATTCGATCAAGGTCCGGAAATTGATTCAATCCGCTGTAAATACCGGCAAGTTCCGTCAGGAATCCCATATCGTCACAATAAGACCGCTTCGGTTCTCCTTCTTTGGCGGCCGGAAATTCACCTTTTTCCAGAGCCCGATATTTCTTGACGGCGGCCAGTTGGGCCTTGACGATGTCGTCGGGATTCGCCGAAGCGGTGTTCCGCATCAACTCGAGCTGAATCAATCGCAAGTCGATCGCCCACGGTTGCGCAAGTTGGTCCTTATGCGCTTCGAGTTGCCGAAGTTCCTTCTCGACGGCGTCGAGGTTGCGCGAAGCCGGATTCGGTTGAGACATTTCCTGCCGGAACAGGCTTTGCGTATAGATGTACCGAAGCGGCATGTTATCCGGGTTGGCCTCAACGGCCTTCGCCAGCAGATCGGTCGCTTCTTTCGGCTTGTTCAGTTGTTGGTACGCCAAAGCACAAGCGAGAGCGGCGGCGTCACGATATTTGCCGAAAGGCATCGCTTTTTGATAATTCGTCACGGCGACGTCCCAGGCGCCGCGGTCCGCGGCAAGGCGTCCGGCGAGCATGAGCGATTCGCCGATCAAACGGGAATGGATGCTGGCGGGATCTGTCATGTAATCATACGGAGACTTTCCGAACGAGCTGAAAGCCCGATCGAGGATCTGGGAAGCGTCGGCGGTTTTCTTTTGGCTGATCGCGTAGAATTTCTTCGCCTCATCCAATTGCCCCGCCGATGTCGCGGCATCCGCTTTCTGGGTCGCTTCGATGGCTTGCGAATCGTAAAGTCGGGCGGAAAGCAAATCGATCAAGTTGCGAATCCGGCTGGAAACCAGCGGATTGGCAATGCGGTTTTCCTTAATCACGGAATCAAGCAGCGCCAAGGTGTCCGCGGCGTCATCCAGTTTCTTCTGTTCGATCAAGCCGCGAACGAGCCGACCGATGATTTCCTGATTAATGGACGTTTTGTTCTTGTCGAGGCAATCCTTCCAAACCCGAACCGCTTCATTGAGATTTCCTTCGTTGGAATAGAAATCACCGAGATATTGATAACCGGCGCTGTTCCTCGGATTCTCCTGGACATTCGTTTTGAAATAATTTTCCGCCGCCGTTTTTCGATCCGCGGCGAGTTTGGTATCGCCGTTGCGCAGCCCCAGCAACGATTGCTGGTAGGCAAGTAATCCGGCGTAAATCAACGCATCCGAATTACCCGGCTCCAACTTCAGCACCTGTTCGAGATCGGGATCGATTTTGGTGTTATCCTTGGCGAGCAGTTCGTATTTGACTTTGTAACGGTATCGAACGAGATACGCCCTGGCGTCTTCCGCGTTCCGGTTCACCATGTCGTTGATGATTCCGTCCGCTTTTTTCGCTCGATCGGCGTCCGACATATCACGGAGCGTCGCGGACGACGCCTCACGGAATTCTTTCAGCGCCCGCTCTCCACGCAACTTGTCCCGGACGAAGTCGGCGTAGGAAACGGCGATATCGATATCTTCCGGTTTCATCCGATAAACCTTGTCCAGCAGTTCGTCCATCGACGGCGGAAGGTTCACGGTCGGGATCGGCGTCGCTTTATATCCGTTGACGGCGAGCCGTTGCAGTGTCGCCAAGGTGAGATAGCGCCACGCTTCGTAGTCGTTGCTTCCGGCGCCGCCGGTTCGCCCCAGGACTTCGCCTGCCCGCTCCATGACGGCGTTGAGGTCGCCGTTTTCCCATTCCAATTCAAGGATGCGTTTGCGATACTTCAACGAATCACTGTCCTGAACGAGTCCGAGGAGCTTTTTGGAAACGTTGAGGATTTCGCTCCGGGTTCGTCCCGTCGGGCGGTCAGCCATCAAATTTTCGAGCACGTCCGACAAATTCGTCAGTACTTGAACATCGTCCGGCCGCGCGTTCCGATACGAATTGAGCATATCGGCGACTTTACGTTTCATATCGTAGGCGCCGTCGGCCATTTTTTGAACTTCGTCGGCGGGTTTGCCTTCTTTTTTAGCGTTGTCCGCTTTTTCCTTGGCGACTTCCGCCTCTTTCATCAACTGCTTGGCAACGTCCAAAAAGTGGGACGTCATATTGACGTACCGATAATAGTAAACGCCGCCGACCACGGATCCGACGGCGATGAGCGAAAGAAGACCTCCGAGAAACCACGGAAGCGAAAACACATAAAGGGAAGCGGTCGGCTTCGACGGAGAAGCGTTTTCACGCGATTTTTCCGGGAGGGCGGATTGCGGAGCGTTGGACATATTGGCGTGGGGGTGAACGATCGATAAAACGGAATCCTGATATTATAACAAAAAACCGCAGGTTGCGGAATCCGGCGTCGAATTCCACAACCTCCAGCGACCAACGGGGGCGGGTATTGCGTCGGAGCGGAAGCTCCAGACGCCTGGACGGCAGGTCCTCAATCACTGTACTGCAACAGGTGAGCAAGTCGGACCTGTTCGAGTTTGTCGGCGAACCCGCCGTCTTTACCCGCCATCTGGTAGTACGGGATATCCTTGACGACGATACCATCGACATGGCTTCCGGTATTTTCCAGCTTACGGAAGACATCTTCCATGGCGGCGAGGACGGTTTCCCCTTGGCGAACGCAAAGGAGCGTCGAGTCGCAGCTTGCAGCCATCACGAGCGATTCGGCGGCGTGGGTGACCGGCGGAACGACGACAAGCACCAACGAAAAATCACGTTCAAGCGAGTCGAGCAGTTCACGGAAGCGACCGTCGCCGAGGAGTTCGTAAGGCGAAACATCGAGTTGGCCGGCCGACAACAGGTGCAGGTTCGGTTCTTTTTCGTTCATCACGATCGCTTCGCCGATGCCGTTTCGGAACGAGAGGACATCCGCCAAGCCGATGCCGGTTTCTTCGTTGCCGAACAACAGGTGGAGCCGACCGACACGCATGTCGCCGTCCATCAGGAGGACCGGTCCGCTCTTCATTTGGGCCATGGCAACCGCAACCTGAACGGCGAGGAATGTTTTACCGTCGTCACCGGAAACGCTGGCAACGGCCAAGGTGCGGCAGCTTCGGAACGGATCGCTCAGCAGGAGGTGGGTGCACCAACTGTGAACACTTTCACGGTACCGCGCCAATCGTTTGCGGAACGACGCTCCCTGAACCCAAGCGACCGGCGGTTCCATGATTTCGCCGATAAGCACGTTCGGAATCGCGTTGCGGACTTGCGAGACGTGATAAAGTCGCGGTTTCATCCGTTCGATGGCGACACCGAGGAAGAACGGGAACAGGAAACAAGCGAGTCCTCCCATCACGGAGAGCGGCAACCGTTTCTTGTCGTTCGGTTCGGTCGGGATCGACGCTTTCTTTTTCAATTGGACTTGGGCCGGCGCCGTCATTTCGGTTTGCAGCGTCACGACACGGGTCTGCAACAGGTCGAGCACCTGGTTGATTCGCTTGAGCTGTTCCTGTTGGAACGAAACGTCGGCGATTTCCACGGTCCGTTGACCGACTTGAACGTTTTGCTCCTTATATTTGGCGCGAAGGTTTTCGACTAGGATTTCCTGGGTGCGGACGGCGTTTTCCCGTTCCCAGATCCCTTGATCCGTGTTTGCCACCATTCCGCGACGAATTTCGCTGATTTTGTTGTCCCCCATCTTGGAATAGTAGCCGCGCATCCGTTCTTCGAGCTTCTTGATCTTATCTTTCTGCGTCAGGATGAGCGGATCCTGTTCGTTCGGCAGCGAACTCTTGAGCGACTCCAATTTGGCTTCGAGTTGCGACTTCTGCTCGGCGTAGGAAAGGAGGACGGGATCCTGCATGAGTGCGTTTTCAAGCACCGACTGCGGAATCTTGTTCGGCCCCTCGATGGAGTATTCCTTGAGCGATTTGACTTCGGCCCGCAGCGCTTCGAGTTTCGACTCGTTCAGGTAGAGGTCGCGCAGGATGGATTCCCCTTGATTGAGACCACCGGACATGCTGCCACCGTCTTTTCCGGCGGCACCTCCTTTTTGGGCTGCCCGCTCCAAACCGCTTCGAATTTCTTCCTGCAACAGCCGCGCGGCGTTCTGCTGGCGGTTGAGTTCAAGCGTCAGTTGGTTGATCAGGCGGGTATTCCAATCGCTGTTTTGGTTCTCGTAGTACTCGAAGTAAGCGTTGACGACGCTATTGACGATCTCGGCGGCGTCTTTCGCTTCCTCGGCATCGAACGCCACGGTGATCCACTCGGACTTACCCTGCGTTTGGAGCTTGAGCTTGGACGAGAGCCAACCCACTTTGTCTTTTTCACGTTTCACGCAATACATCTGCGCGACGACGGGGTTTTCCAGCGCCTTTTCAATGATGATCGGACTGCGCATCAGCGCGAACTGCGTGTTGATGAACTGTTCGAACTGCCGCTGCTGCTTTTCCTCGAAAATGTAGTGCGGCTTGGTCGTTAAGACTTGAATCCACGCGGTCGCCTCGAATTTGATCGGAAAGACGAACCAAAGCGTCCCGAACGCAATCGCGGCGAGCGCCAATCCAAGCGGCAGCGCCCACTTCCAGTTCCGTTTGAACCCTGCGATGACAAGGAGGACGAGAATCTGGGGGGTCATTTTATTCGCCGCCGCATCGTCCATGACCGGACGGCGTTGCATCGGCGGGAAACCCTGACTGTATGGTATCTGCGTTCCCGCATTGACCTCGGCTGCGGGAGCGCCAACGACAAGTTCGTTATTGGGAGTTGCATCGTTTTGCATCGTTTTAAACCTCCGAGAGCATCAAGGCTCTCCAAAGAATCACTCGAAACCTTTTAATCGTTGTATATTCAGGCGATCATATCTCGACTTTTCGAAAAACCTTGCCGAGATACCAGAGAAAAGCAAAAAACAGGCCAAAGGCGACAAAAATCATCACAATGCCGGAAAATTCGTCGGCGACAACGCTGATATTGGGTGCATTCGGAGCGAAGCGGCGAACCAATTCGGAATGGTGTTGGAGCAAAATTCCCGTCATCGCAATTCGGGCGGCGTTGACGAACAGCGCCAAAGGAACCGCCAGCGCGATCACACAGATGTTTTGCCACCAAGGACGTCGCATCAACAAAACCGCGGCGAACGCAATCGCCAAAACACTGACCAAAAAGCGGACCCCGGAGCAGGCGTTGGCGACTTCGAGCTCCATCGTGCTAAGCCGGACCGTGTTCGTCAGCGCCACCGCCGGTTCGCCGATCAACTGTAACAGGGCCGTCGCAAACTTCGCCGCGAACGCCTGAAGTTGATTTTTCAGCGCGATTTCATAACGAAACGGCAGCGGAAACATGAACACCATGAACAACAGCGACGGCAGCGACCACCAAAACACGCGGGTTCCGTAAAAGAACCAGACGATACCGATGATCCAAAAAAGGATCGACCATTGCTCGATGGCGTCGAAGTATTGTCGAGCCGCCTGCCAACGCATCACGCAACACACGATAATCGGCACCAAACCGATCCATGCCAGCCGCTTTGTCGTTCCCGGGTAAGTGTCCCATCGAAGGTAAAGGAACAGCGCGACAAGCGGAAGCACGAAGAAACCATGACCGTAGTCGATATTCGTGTACCAAATGTGAGCCATACCGCACAACGTGTTCCAATACGCGAACAAACCGAGCGGAATCATCACGGCGAGGAGCAGCAGCAATCGATTACGTTCGAAAACAGGATCGAGCGGCGTTTTCTGTGCGATTTCATACGGGATGGCGGGAACCGGGGAGGCCGTCGAGGTCGGTTCCGTTCGGGGGGCGTCGTTCTTTTCCGGGATTCGCGACGGCTCTTTCCGCGGGGAGTAGGACGACGAAAAGCTACCTCGTTTGGCGTCTTTTTTCGGACCAACAGGAATGTCTCCGTCGAAACGGTGATGCTGTTCGTTCGGTTCGCCGCCGGAACCTTGTTGTTTATTGTTGTCCGCCATGGTGAAATGTCCTCGTTACGATGACTTGTGTTCGATCCGCCTACCACCGACTTCGCAAATGTGTCGAACGGAATCGTGTATTCTTCTGATTATAATTCCATCCTTCAACAATGCAACGGTAAATCCCGTGCAAGTCGTCAAAACAGCGTAAAAATCAAACTCCACAGAACACTGAAAACGTCGCATTCTGTGGAACCGGAATGGACCGCTTGCTCTCGTCGGTGAAACGTGAACGGTATATAATAGGTTACGCTTTTGATTCGTGCTCAAAAAGCGCAAAATATTTCGATAATGAGTCCTGTCACTTTTCAAAAGTTGTGAAATAATGAGGTTCATGCTCGAACAAACAGGACCGCTTACTGAATGTTCACTAAGTGGTCGGGCGACGTTTCGATTCTTTCCTTTTGGAGTGATCCCATGACAACCATTGCCATTCTCGGAGCGACCGGCTACACCGGCGTGGAATTGATCAAAATTCTGCTACGGCATCCCCAAGCGGAAATCACGACGTTGACGAGCCGCGAGGAAACGAAGTCGGTCGACCGCGTTCATCCGTCGCTGACGGGTCGACTTTCGCTGCCG
Organism: Thermoguttaceae bacterium; assembly: GCA_031549705.1. Taxonomy (GTDB): domain Bacteria; phylum Planctomycetota; class Planctomycetia; order Pirellulales; family Thermoguttaceae; genus WRKP01. The sequence continues at coordinate 19,950 of JAVBPI010000185.1, read as the reverse complement.
CTGGAGAACTTGACGCCGAAACAAGTAGCCGGTCGGGCTGACTGCGTGTTCAGTTGCCTGCCGCACTGTGCATCGGCGGAGGTGATCCCGGAGCTGCTCCATTGCGGGGCCAAAGTCGTCGATTTCAGCGCCGACTACCGATTGCATTCCGCCGACGTTTTCAAGGCGTGGTACGGCGAGGAACATCCCGAGCCGTCGCGGCTCGGCAAAGTCGTTTACGGACTCCCGGAATTGTTCCGCAAAGAGATCCTCGGCCAATCCCTGATCGCCAATCCCGGTTGTTACACGACCAGCGCGATCCTGCCGCTGAATCCGCTCATCACGTCCGGAATGGTCGAGCCGACCGACATCATCGTCGATTCGAAGAGCGGCATCTCCGGCGCCGGACGGAAACCGAAATTATCGTTTCATTATCCAGAGTGCAACGAGAGCATTTCGGCGTACGGCGTCGGCACGCATCGGCACACGCCGGAAATCGAACTTTACACCGGCGCCGAAAAGCTGATTTTCACGCCGCACCTGACGCCGATGGACCGCGGTATTCTTACCGTGACGTATTCGAAACCGAAACGCTCCGTCACGCAAACGGACGTCCTGGAACTGTTGCGGGATACATACCGAAACGAACCGTTCGTGCAGATCGTCGATCACCTTCCGACGACGAAAGACGTTTCCGGCACGAATAATGTCCACATCACGGCTCGCATCGTCGGCGGGCGAGTGTTGACGATTTCCGTGCTCGACAATTTGATCAAAGGGGCGTCCGGCGCCGCCGTCCAGAATTTCAATTTATTGTTCGGTTATCCGGAAACCTTGGGACTCGTCTAGTACAACGTTAAGGAAATCATGTTCGTCATCCCCGCCTGCGCGGGGATGACGAGGTTTTATCCTTGTTCTCGAATGCTTTTTCGTTAACGTTGTACCAAAAGAATCCCCGGAGCATTGAAGCTCACGCTTGAGACCGGCGTGCATCCGTCGCCGTTTCAGGCGAACTGCCGTAGAATCGGTTGGCGAACACATATTCCGTCGCAAAAACGATCAACAGGAGAATCAGCACGGCGGCATAGAGTTCCTGCCCGACTCGGCGGCGGGCGATTCCCCGTTCGATTTCCGCCGGGGTTTTCACGAGACGGTAATTCCCCTCCCCGAACGCCTGGTCGAGCTGCGGCACGCCGATACGGCGAAGGCTCATTTCCGTGCCGGAAACGTTCACGCTGAATCCCGTGTCGAGCGATTCCTTCGCGCCGCCGGATCGGATTCGATAGTTCCCCGGTTCCGTTGCGGCGGCGACGCTGATCTCTTTTTTCACTGTGTCCGGTGTCAATCGGATCGACGCTCCGGACGGTGTTGCGAGCAAAGCGGTCGCGGGGAGCATTTCCATCATCGGCCGCAGGATCACGTTTTCACCGGCAAGAAAATTGTAATTCCGATCGCTTTCGCCGACCAGATATTTCGCAATCCCTTCCGAAAGGAGCACGAACATCCAAGACGCCTCGCCGCGAGTCAGGATGTTCCACGGCTGAGCGACGTTCGGCGATTCGGAAACCGGCGTCGGAACCGTCAGCGTGAAACCTTGTCCGACCGGCTTCGTCAGAATCGCGGGACGGCCGTCCGAGAACGGAGCGACGACGAATGTTTGCGGCGACAGGTCGTTCATCTCCCAATATCGGAACACCGGCTGGGCGTCCCACGGAAAGCTCTCCCGGGTTCCATATTGCCGAAACGGGGCCAATACGGCGGTCTGCAATTCATCCGGCGCGATCCAAAGATCGCCGTCGGGACGTCGGGCTTGCCGGAGCAGTTTTCCACCGAGAATTTCCGTCGCCGCCGGATCGTTATACGATTCGATTTGATCGGCGTTCGCCCCAAGGAAAACGCCGACACCGCGTCCCTTGGCGGCGTAATCGGCGAGCTTTTTCCAGAGCGACGGTTCCAGCGGCGTCGGATCGAGCAGGAAAACCGCCCGATAACCGTCGAGTTCCTTCGGCGACATTGTTTTCAGTTGGCCGATCGGAGCCGTTTCGACATTGAACGGAACCGTTTCGAGCGCCTGCCGCAGATAAAGCGTCGCGGCGGGAACCGGGGGAGGGGCGAGCAACAGAATCTTCGTCGGCGGCCGCACGTCGATCGTGAACGCCAACCGATCATCCGCAACGAGAGCGTCGGGAACCGTGAAACGAAGAAATCCCTGCTGCGTTCCCGAATCGAAACCGGCAAGCGGAAATCTCAGTGTTCGCCGCGCTTCGCCGTGCGGAAACTCGACCGTTCGGGTTCCGCGAACCGTTTCGATCGGTTTATCCGGCAATTTCGTGTCTAGAAGCACCAATTCGACACCGCGGGTTTCCTCGTTGCCGATGTGGGAAAGTTCGACGTCGATATCGACCGGCGTTTGAGCGGCGACGACTTGATTCGACAGCGAAACCTTCAGCAATGCCGCGTCGGTCGGGTTTTCGACACCGACATCGACGACGAACAGGCCGGTTTCGGTCGGAATTTTCCCAGGAGCGGCGTTCGGGCCCTTGATTCCCTCGACGCTGTTGCGGATCGAGCGGAGTGTCTCGCTTCTCCAGCCGGGTTCGGAAAGGTCGCTCAAGACGTAAAGCTCACGCTGTTCGAGTTCGGTGGTATTGAGCAACGCCAACGCTTCGAAGACGGCGTCGGCGACGGGACGGCCGAGCGGCGTGATTTGGAGCCGATTGATTTTCTCCTCGGCGGCGAGCATGTCGACTTGGAAGACGCTTCCTTCACGGAGCGACGAGAGCACCGCGACCTGACTGTTTTTCGGAAGATGCGACAAGATCCAATGGGCGAGTTCCTTGGCGGCGTCCAAGCGGTTCCGGTTCTCGGCAACGTAATCCATTCGGAGCGACGAATCGACGACGATCGCCGCCGCAATGGGAGCGTCCTGACTCCCGAGCGACGACGCCAACGTGCTGACGAACCCCTTGCTATCGGCGCTTCCCGGTATCGCAAGGTTCGGGAACCAATCCGCGAACTTGATGCTCGGTCTTGCCAAGGCGAAACCGAGAAGCACGAACGTCAGGATCCGAAGCGCCAGGAGGATCAGATGCTTGAGCCGATAACTCCGCCGATTGACGTTCAACCGTTTTCGGATGAACATCAGCGCGGGAAACTCGATCCGTTTCGGTTTTCCCCGCAGCAACATGTGGAGCAGGATCGGAACCGTCGTTGCGGCCAGTCCACCGAGAAAAAGAGGAAACGTCAGAAATGTCATACGGCTTTGGCTCCACACAGAATTGGTAGGTCGTGACCGCCGGGCGACGACGTGCGGTAATCCGCACTGGATGCCGCTCACCGGGACCGAGTCCGGAGTACCGGACGTTGCCGCCCGGCGGTCGGCAACCTACCTTGGGAACACTCAAAAATCATCCGGTAATTTTTTCATCTGTTCCAGCGTGAAGACCGGCCCCTCTTTGCAAACGTAAACGGGCCCACAATTGCAGCGGCCGCATTTGCCGACGCCGCATTTCATCCGGTTTTCGAGGCTTGTGTAGATGTCGGCGTCGTTCATTCCCGCCTTGGCGAGGACCGGGAGCGAGAACTTAATCATGATCGGCGGTCCGACGACCAGCGCGGCGGCGTTCCGGGCATTGAATGTCGCTTCTTCGAGGATTTTCGGGACGAATCCGATCTTTCCGTTCCACTCCGGCGTTTCGCCCCCCGGATCGACCGTTTGGAGGACGTCGACGTTCGGGTACTCCGTCCATTTTTGCAGGTCGCCGCGAAACACGAGGTCGCCGACGGTTCGGGCTCCGTACACGATCGTGATTTTGCCGTATTTCTCCCGATTTTCGAGGGCGTACCAAATTGCGCAACGGATCGGCGGCATCGCGATTCCGCCGCCGACGAACACGAGGTCTTTCCCCTCCCATTGGTCCATCGGATAAGCGTTGCCGTAGGGGCCGCGGAACCCGATCGTCTCGCCGGGAACGACGTCCCACATCGCCTCGGTGACGCGTCCCGTCTTGCGGAAGCAGAACTCAATGGAATCCTTCCAGTTCGAACTGGAACAGATATTGAACGTCGACTCGCCGTAACCGAAGACGCTGTAGAGCCCGAACTGTCCGACGCGGAACGAAAAGTTCTTCTGCTTTTCCGGATCGGCGAAGCGGATCTTGACCGACTTCACGTCGACCGTGTGCTGCGTCGTTTCGAGGACCTCCATCAGGTCCGGCTTGTAGATGTTTTCCGTCATGGGTGTTGGGATGAGCATGTATCGTCATCCCCGCGAAGGCGGGGACCCAGACGATAGATATTATTAACCGTTTGCATCCGTAATAACGGGAAGTAATTCCGTCAACGACGTGTGCAAAAATGCATTTAGGTTTACTCTCGAGGTCCCCGCCTTCGCGGGAATGACGAACGAATCACAATACCTATTTCACGACACAAAAATGGTCTGTTTCCGATCGGGCCCGACGGAAACGATTTCGATCGGTTTGCCGATCAGTTCGGCGATACGTTTCACATATTTTTGGGCGTTTTTCGGCAGGTTACGGAAATCGCGGACTTCGGTGATTTCCTCTTCCCAGCCCGACAGCGTTTCATAAACGGGGACCACCCGCCGCAGGTCTTCGATTTGCGACGGGAAATAGTCGATTTGTTTCCCGTCGAGTTCGTACGCCGTACAGATATCGAGCGTTTCGAATCCGCTGAGCACATCAAGGAGCATCAGGGAAAGGGCGTGCACGCCACCGAGCCTTGCGGTGTATCGGACGGCAACCGCGTCGAACCAACCACAACGGCGGGGCCGCTTCGTCACGGTTCCGTATTCGTTGCCGCGATCCCGAATTTTTTGACCGATTTCGTTGTCCTGTTCCGTCGGACAGGGGCCGCCGCCGACGCGGGTTGTGTACGCCTTGACGATCCCGATGATCTTCCGGATGAACCCGCACGGAACGCCGCTGCCGGAGGGAATTCCAACGCCGCTGCTGTTGCTGCTCGTCACATACGGGAATGTTCCGTGGTCGATGTCGAGAAGCGACCCCTGTGCTCCTTCGAAGAGGATCCGCTTGTCGGCGTCGACGGCGTCCAGCAAATAATTCGTCGTATCGGCGACATACGGACGCAACCGCTCGGCGTAACCGGCGAAATCGTTGTAAATTTTCGTGGGATCAAGGGCAACGTCGAAACCGGGAAGTCCCATGCTCTTGTCGAAATCAAGCATCATTCCGCCGAGGATCCGATTTTTCGAGTCGACGATACGGTTGAGCTGTTTTTTGAACCCGGGGCGGTACAGGTCGCCAAGCCGAATCGCCATGGAACGACCGACTTTGTCGCGGTAACACGGTCCGATGCCGCGCATCGTGGTTCCGATCGCTTCGTCGCCGCTGATGCCGTCGAAGATTCGATCTTCGATGGCGTGCCACGGAAAAATCAGGTGGGCGCGGTCGCTGATCATGAGATTCGTGCCCATCTCGATTCCCTGGGCGACGAGTCCGTCGATTTCCTGCAAAATCGACCCCGGATTCAGCACGACGCCGCCGGCGATCACGTTTTGGACCGTCGGATGGAAGATGCCGCTGGGAATCAGCGACAATTTAAACTTTTTCCCGTTCATCACGACGGTATGGCCGGCGTTCGCGCCTCCCTGGTAACGAACGACGATGTCGCTCTGTTCCGTGATGATATCGACGACTTTCCCTTTGGCTTCGTCTCCCCATTGGAGACCGATAATCGCGGTTCCGGACAAAAGAGCCTCGCTTCTCGATAAAAGTGAATGATTCGGACGCTCCGGTACGGTCGGCACCGGGAACGCAAACGCCCATTATATCAAAAGAACCATTCGCCCACAAGCGGCGAAATCAAGGCTTATTTCTTCCGTTCTTCGAGCGCTTTTTCGATCATCTCGACGACCTGTTTGGCGATCTTTTTCGAGCCTTCCCCCTTGTAATGGACGTCGCCGGGACCGGCAAAATCCTTGGCGTCGAGTTTCGCCGTCAAGGCGTGGATATCGTCGATCGGAATATTGTGCTTTTTCATCACCTCGGCGGCGACGGCGTTGTATTGGATCTCGTCGCCGACGGCGCGGCCTCCTTCTCCTGCCGGAACCAGCGAGGTGCTCCCCCAGATCAGTTTCGCGCCGGTTTTTTCGAGCCGCTGCACGATTTTTTCGAGATTTTCAGCGTATTCGTCCGGCGTGAACGAAATCGTTCCCTTTTCCCGATCACGGACCCCGGTGTTGTCTTGATTGTGCGGAATCCGGCGATTGATATCCCAAAGTCCCCAATTGAAATGGATCACGTCCCACTTCGTGTCGCCGAGCCAACGGTCGAGACTTTTCAGCCCCATTTTCGTATTGCCGCAGTTGTCCGGATCCTTACCGTTTTTGTTCATCGCCCTGTAAACGTTCGCCTTCCCGTGGAGAGCTTCCCGAACGAATGGTGTGTATCCAAGCGAGATCGAATCGCCGAGAATCAGGACGTTCGGTAACTTCGGATCCGCTTCGAACACCCACGGATTTTTCTTTTCCTGGGCGGCGAGAAATCCGGGAACGAGCAACAACACGGCAAGACAAAGAATGGCGTTTTTCATAAATTTGGGTGAGTGGTAGGTTGCCGACCGCCGGGCGGCAACGTCCGGTACTCCGGACTGAAATACGGAGCAAAATGAAGTGTGGAGTACCGCACGCGACCGCCCGGCGGTCGGTCGCCTACCTCTCCACTGCTTCATCATAACAGAACGAAAGCGTCATTTGAAGCAAGATCCCGATTTTTTCGTCAAATCGGTTCAACCGACAAACTCGGAACAACCGATAAACGGATAACGGTCTGTCCTCAATCGACTCCCACCGCGCATTCCGATGTCCACGATTTACACGCCGTCGAACCTGAAAGTCAGCATCAGCTCCTTGATCGGGCAACTCTCGTTGCACCGCACGGAGTCGGCGATGACGACGTCGATCCGCAATCTTTCCAGTGGGATCAGGATCCATTCGGGCCGCGACGATCCGGCCGGTTTCATCGCAAGCTCCGTGCTGCGAACAGACATCACATCGACGACACAGGCGGTCGCCAACTGCCAGCGGGCGGATTCCGCGATCGCAACCGCGGACAGTTCGCTTTCGCAGGTCAACAATCTGCTCAACGAGCTTCGCGGTCTCGTGACGGAGGCCGCGAACACCGGCGCCGAGAACGAAGCAACGCTCCAGATGCTCCAAATCAACGCCGACTCGATCCTCGACGCCATCGATCGGATTTCCGGCACCACGAAATTCCAAAGCCAGCAATTGCTCGACGGTTCGCTCGACTTCCAGACCTACGGGTTGGAGACGAACAAGATTTCGAAATACGAGATCAACCAGGCGAACTTTCTGGACCGCACCGAAAAGGACATCACGGTCAAGGTTCTCGATCCGGCGAAACAAGCGCAGCTCTATTATCCGCTCGGGGCGTTGACCGACAGCGTGGTGCTCGACGTCGGCGGCAAGAACGGATATCAGACGTTCACATTCGATCGGGACGCCACGGTCAACGACATTGCAAGCACGATCAATCGGACAAGCGACGCCACCGGTGTCGCGGCAACCATTTACACGCAGTCGACGCCGGGAAACGTCGCGCTGACTTCGTACGGCAAGAACAACGATTTGGTGCTCACCGCGAGCAAAACGGGAATCGAAGCAGGCAATTACGTCGTTCGCTACACGGCTCCGAAAGAGGGAAACGCAACACCGCGGGTCAACGTTTTCCCCGGCAGCGGCAACGAACCGACCGAGATCGAAGTCGTGCTCCAGACGGAACTTTGGAGCAGCGCCGAATACCATTACAACGGCGAACAGGACGGTATCGCCAACAACGAGTTCACGATCCGCGCGAACTATGCCGGCTCCGAATACAGCGACGTTCGGTTTTCGTTCAACAACGTCTTTGGGACCGACGACCCGACCGGCATCGTCGCCGACATGAAAAGCAGCCCGAAGGCGATCACGATCAACATTGCCTACGACGAAACCGACCCGACCGCCACGGCGAACACGACGGTCAACGACCTCGCCGATTGGTTCGGAGCGGATCCGGTGCTGAAAACCTATTTCACGCTCGAAAACACGTCGCCGTCCAACGGAACCGGCCCGCTTGTTCCGACAACCGATTTCACCGAAACGAAGGGAATCGACGGCGGTTCCGTCGTTTCCACGGCGGAACAGGTCATGGAGTTGATCAACAACGCGCCGCTCCTACGCAACGACGACGGCTCCGGAAAAGTGACCGCGTCGATCGCCAACGGCATGACCGGCACCGGAACCGTCTCGCCGTTCTGCGAATATTCGTACTACGGCAGCGTGAACGATCGGAATTATATGCAATTTCTCGCTCCGGAAGGGACGCCGTCGATCCGCTTCGAGAGCACGCCGGGAACACCGCTTTCCGTGGACGACACGAAATATCCGCCGGTCGACGGTCACGCCGCCGCGCTTGTTCAAGGTTTTGAAGCGGGAACGTCGTTTTCGCTCAAAGCGATCAACATCGGCCCGGAGTACGACAACATCGGCGTGATCTTTCAGGATTCGGCGGACGAATCGGTCGTCTTCGACAAGGCGCGCGGAGCGGTCGTCGTCTCGGTCGACTTCACCGGCCGCCAAACGGCGACGCCGCCGAACGACTTCACGATGAACGACTTGCGGACGATGGTCTCGAATGATCCGATCGTCGGTTCGCTCTTCACGGTCGTTCCGACGCAATCGTACGATCCGAACAATCCGCCGGCGTTCGGCAGCGCCGAGTATCGGGGAATCAACGCCCAAGTCGGCTTGACCTCCGGCGGCCGCGTTTCCGACGGGATGCTCGTCATCAATCTCGAAACCGACGCCAACGGGATCGTTAAAACGACGGCCAACGATCTCGTCAAGTTTTTCAACGATCCGTCGACGGAACAGTCGAAGGAAATTCTCGACCGTTACGGAATCAGTGTCACGCTGATCGACCCGACGAATCCGAACACGCCGGTTTGCACGCTCGGCGAATCGGATTACGGAACCGGCGTTCTGAAACCGACTTACGGACCGGACGTTTGTCCCGCGCCGGAAGGGCAGCTTCCGGACATCGTTTTTACGAGTTCCGGTAGCGATATTCGGGAAGACAATCCAACGGCGACCGTTCAATCGCAAAACGGCGTCAACTCGAATTTTACGATCACCGCCAAGGCGATCGGTTCGGGGTTCAACAACACGTCGATCCGCGTCGTTTCCGACGACTCCGGGCCGAACGTCCAATTCAACCCGCTCACAAAGGAGCTCCGAATCGGCGTCAATCCGGCAAGTCCGTCGACGGCGAACGAGATCATCGACCTGATCAACGCCGACCCGCTGGTCAGCGAAGCGTTTGTTGCGTCGAACGCTCCGCATTCAACCGGCGAGGGGAGCGTCGCGATCGGCGATCGGGCAACGCTGACCGGCGGTGTCAAGGCGGTCGACAATCGGCCGCAGGGGAATATCGTTTCGTCCAACGGCATGAACGCGATGTTCGAAGTTACGGCGAAGTCGGTCGACGCCCAATACAACGATACGGAGGTGTTGATCGTCGAAAACCAGAACGGCCCGGTCGTTTCGTACGATCCGCAGTCGAAGCAACTCACCGTCGGCGTCGATCCGTCGAATCCGCCGACCGCTCAAGACGTCGTCGACTTGATTAATGCGACAGCCGGCGTCAAGGAGTATTTCGAAGCCGCGATTCCGACGCTTGTTCCGGGAACGACGTTGCCGCCAACCGGCAACGATCCGGTTCACGTCGGTGATTCCGGAACGCTTTCGCCGCAACGGCAGGGAACGCTCCGGGGTGCTCCGATGCTGGGGAACAGCGACGATACGAGCCTCGGAATCCTGTTTCATTCGACCGATTACGGCAGTTCGGCGTTCGTTTCGGTCGTCGCGTCGCTCGGCACCGAGTTTCCGTTGCGCGATCGGTTCGGCAACGTCGTCGACTACTCGACGGGAAGCGACATCGTCGCGGAGATCAACAACCAACGGGCGATCGGAAACGGACAGGTTGCGTCGACGAAAACGTCGGATCTCGACTTGTCGCTCTGGATCGATCCGTCCGTCCGGAAAGGGGACGTCTTCGGCTTTCGAATCAGCGGCGGCGGAGCGTTGATGCAGTTGGGGCCGGATCCGGTTTATTGGCAGCAATCGCGCATCGGAATTCCGAGCATCCATTCCGTGACGCTCGGCGGCGTCGACGGCAAATTGTCGCAACTTCGAACCGGCGGCCCGTACGACTTGTTGACGGACACGAAAACGGCGTATAAGATCGTCGAAGAGGTCACTGCGGAGGTTTCCACCTTGCGGGGGCGGCTCGGCGCGTTCCAGCGGAACCAGGTCGAGGCGAACATGTCGAACATGATCGACACGCTGGAAATCGAAAACAACGCCCTCAGCGACATTAAGGACACCGACTTCGCGGAAGCAACCTCCGAATTGATGCGACTGCAGCTCTTGATGGAAGCGAATGTTTCGGTACTCAAATTCCCGAACCAAAACGCCCAAATCATGCTCGGTCTGCTCCAAGGCTGATTTTCCCATGAAACACATCCTTCCCGGCGTCGTTCTTTTTTTCTGCACGGTTTTTCAACTCCACGCCCAGACGCCGGACGCCGCATGGACCGCGTTGTTCGACCGTCACGAAATTTGGCTCGGCGCCGATGGAATCTTTTCGATCCCGTTGGACGGCAACGACGCATTGGCAAGCGCAACAAAAAAAACGAAAACGCTGTTCGTGTTCAGCGATTCGTTCGTCGGGACCGCCGACCCGGAAACGCACCGGTACAAAGACGCCCGCATGGTCAACCATTCGGCGGCCCTCTTGGAGGGAAACGAGCCGGACCCCGCGAAGATCCGGTTCGTGTACGGAAAGGATGGGGACATGTCCCGATCGAATCTCTTCGGCGTGAAAACGTGGTTGCAGGACGGCATCACGATCGACGGAACCGTTTATCTGATCGGCTTGCGACCGAACGACAAGGACTGGAAACCGGCCGGACTCGACCTGTACGAAATTCCACTCGGAGCGGACGGCTGGCCGGACTGGACGAAAACCCGGCGAACGGCGGACGTCCCGATTTTGTGGCGAGGTGAAAAGGAACTCATCGACTTCGGGATCGGAATTCTCGATCGAACCGCCGCCGACGGTTTCGTGTACGTTTACGGTTATCGGGACGACTTGAAAACGCAACGAAAAAACCTTGTTGTCGCGAGGGCTCCCAAAAAATCGTTCCCCGACTTCACGACATGGACGTTCTGGAACGGTTTCGAATGGACGAAAGAGATCGCCGCCGTGCTGAACGACCAAGCGATTCTCGCGGAACGGGTTTCCTGCGAATTGAGCGTCACGCCGCTCCCGGACGGTCGATTTATTCTCGTTTACACCAAGGACGTGATGGGTCCGCAACTCGAATACCGGATCGGCCCGACGCCGCTGGGTCCGTTCGAGAAGCCGGTTCCATTTTATGGAACGCCTGAACCGGAAGAGCTCGGCAAGGGGATTTATTCGTACAACGCCAAGGCTCACCCGCATCTTTCGAAACCGGGCAAGCTCCTGATTTCGTACAACGTCAACCGCTTGGGCGGATTACCGCACAAAACCGACGAATACCGTCCCCGTTTCGTCGAATTGGACCTATCGACGCTGAAACGATAATTCCCCCGTTTAGCCCGCGAACCGAAGGTTCCGGCGTCGAGCGTTATATCACCGTTTCGTTGAACAATCGATTCAGCGGTTCCCAGCCCGGTTTGTCACGGCGGGGAAACCGTTCAGCGTCTTTCGGAAGGGATTCGACCATCGAGCGTATCCAATCGGCGAGCGGCGGTGGAACGGCGATTTTGGCTTGTTCGGCGGCGGTCTCTTTTTGCACGAGAAGATCGTCGACCGGCAACCGCAGCGCGGCATCGAATTCCGTTTTGTCGAGCAATCGTGAAAATTCCGTCGGCGGCATCGATTGAAATCGCACGATCCACTGTCCGGCCAAGAGCGGCCGTACGATGTAAAACAGCTTCTTGATCCCGATCGGCTCGTTTTTGTACACCGGCTCCGTGAAATGCGCCGCGATGCCGAGATAATGATGCACCGCCTTGACCGGATTGAAATAGAGCGGGATCAGCTCTCGAATTTGTTGCGAAAAGTCGCCGTTCGATTCATAAACGATCGGGCTGCCGAGCTGTTCGTTCATCGACGGATTGCACGCCGCGAAGAGCCTGAGCGCCTTCCGCAGGTCCCAACCGGAATAATCGAGATCGCCGTTGAACCATTCGAGCGTGTCCTTCGGTTCGTCGAGCCGCAGATACCAAGAGGGGGGATGGACGTAAAAGAACCGAATATCGTAATCGCTGTCCGGCGACGGAAATCCCCACGCCCTGCTCCCCGCCTCGGCGGCGAACAGGACGCGGCAGTTGTGTTTTCGTTCGATTTCACGAAGCCCGCCGATGATCGTGTCGTGCAGTGCCATAATGTATTGAAACAAAAGCCGGAATGGAGGCGGTACTCCGCCGTAATGACGGAAAACCGACGTCAACCGTCATTACGCTTCGTTCCATTCCGTTTGTTGTTTTTCGAACGAAATGGTGGTTTTCACAAACAACTCAAGTGTTATTCATCAGCGGTTATCTCGCGGAGTATATCATCGATGATTCTGCCGAGCGGCATTGATTGCATTTTTCTCCTCGACAACGATTTTCCGTTTGAGTATGCAATCAGTTCAATCCAATAGACACCATTTTCCGCTTCACCTTGCAAGCGATAAAACTCCTTGGCATTTTTGATTTCAATCGCGGTTGGTGTCGTAATACTACTTGTCGTTCGGTGAAATAATCGTACGCGATGACAATGGCTCGAAATCAGCGGAACAAATGAATACCGGGCAATATCCGTGGGGCGATTTTCCCGCAAGCCGTTGTCGAAAAATTTCCAGCCACGATTCCTTCTTGTTTGGTTTACAACGAATATGGGTTTTGCGAGTGAACCGCGAACGAATTGGCTCCCCATCGAAGTCGCCCTCGACGATTTCCGTTTTCAGTCGATGAGCAAAATCAAGTGAACCGACATGCTCCCAGCCAAACAGGCGAAAAAATTTTGTCCAACGACTTTTTTCATATCGTTCAATGAATTCGGGTGTGCAGGCAATACTCATCGAATCGAAAATGCGATGAATCCGCTCTTCCAGATTGACCATGTCTTGACCGAAGGTTCTAACGTCACAACAAAAGGGAAACATCAAAAGAAGACAAGAGTCTTCGTGATAACCCTGTGGGCGAATCAAGAAATAGCCGTGATTTCCGATAACGTAAACTGTCGGAGAATCTTCCGTTGGATCGCCAACAGTTTCGACGGTCGCATAGCCGTTAAGTTCATAGCGAAGCGTTTCGATCCAACTTTCGCCGGTTTTCGGTCTTATGCTATGTACAGGCAAGCCCATCGCGTAATCTTCATTTCAGGTAAATGCATGCCCCATCTCCCATTCCGTCGTGATTTCCACGAGCAATCGGTCAATTTCCGCCGTGTCCGCCAAGTCGGGGAGCGGCGAGTCTTGCAGGGTTTCGCTCAGTTCTTCGAGTTTGGCGTCGACCATGCGGATCAATGCGTCGTAGGGATATTTTCCCTGACGAATGTCGAGCAGCGTTCGGAGTTGTTCTCCTTCAAACCGGACCAAAGGGACGCCGTGTTTCAAAATGTTCTCGCCGGAAAGGAGCAGGCGGAACGTGTGCATCATGTTCTTGGCGTCGTAATCCTGTTCGCCGCGTTCCTGCGATTGCCAACGGGCGTCGTTGCGATGCGTACGCCAATTCCAATAGTTCGTATGATCCCTCATGGCCCGTTCATGCTCCGCGCGGTTGTAGATCAACAACCCGATGCAACGAGCATTTTCGTCCGGTTTCGGAATCGATTCGCACACCAACATTCCGTTGCGAAAAACGCCCCGTGTCGGTTCATCGTAACGGTAAAGCCGATAGGTGTTGCCGATTTGCTCCATGGCCGCACAAGAACAATACGAAAGATCGACGCCGCTTTTCAGGAGCGGAATCGGCCGGTACGGAAATTGTTCCGACAAAGACTGGCAGCCCGGCGTTTGACGCGGCACGAACCAACAAAAATCGAGTTCCGACGGTTTATGCCCGGGCTGCGGATTATTGACCCATTTATTCTGTCCCTTGGCTCGTTTGATCTGCGACGCGGCGTAGTTGACGTGTGAAGTGTACGCCTGCTTCGTGATGAACATGTCTCGCCTTTCCAAGAGCCGTTGCATGAGCGGAGCCTCAAAAACACGGCAGTCAGGCGGCATGAAAAGCATTTCGACGATGTTCGGATTCGCCGTCGCCGCCAGTTCGAGGAACCGCTTGAACGTGTAATACGTCGTGTTGTTCCGCTCGTCGGCAATCTGGTTGATCGGCTCGCGGATCGACAAATAGTACCGGCTCGGCAGCACGAAAATGCCGCGATAATCCTCATCCGACTCCGGCGTCGACGTTCCGTAAGCCCGACTGCCGACCAAATACGTTGCAAGAATCGTATCGCCGTACTTGGTCCGCAGAACATCGGGATCGATGGAATGGAGGTCGGCGTAGGATGCCATCCGGCTGCGAACTCCTTGAATGAGTTTTTTAATTGCCGACACCCACAGGATCGGGAGCAAAGCGACCGTCCTGTGGGTAGACACGACGCGCGAAATCTCGGTCAAAAATCCGCCACGCGGTGCTATTGCAACCGATCCTTGGTGATATTGAGGAAGAGATCCTCCAGTTGCGCTTTGTGTTGCCGAAATTCGGCGATTTGTACTCCTTTGGTTACCAAAGCGGGGAGGAGCATTGCTCCATCTTCGTCACCGACCATCACGGCGGCGACTTCGTTGCCGACGATTTTCGCCGTTTCGACGCCGGGCTCTTCGAGCACCATTTTGAGGAGCGTTTCGAGATCGTAATTCTTCGAGCGGATCATCGTGGTCGGTCGCATTTCCATCGACTCGATGATGTGATCGATCTTTCCGGCTCGCAGCAGTTGGCCCCGTTCGATGAACGCGACGCCGTCGCAAATTTCGCCGAGTTCGCTCAGAATATGGGAGCTGATCAGGATCGCTTTCCCTTGCTCACGAAGCGCTTTGAGCAGTTCCCGCAACTCGATACGGGCTCGGGGATCAAGTCCGGCGGCGGGTTCATCCAAAACGAGCACCGACGGTTCGTGAACGATCGCGCGGGCCAGGCTGACACGCTGCTTCATCCCCTTGGAAATCTGGGCGATGGTTTTCTCACGAAAACCGGTCAGTCCGGTGAATTCTTCGATGTTTTCGACGATCGCCGTCCGCTTCGGGTCCCGGAGTCCGTAAGCTCGCGCAAAGAAATCAAGATATTCGTGAACCGTAATATCCCGGTGAGCGGGGAGCGTGTCGGGCATGTAACCGACCATTTTGCGAACCTTGTCCGGATACTGCACGACACTGACGCCATCGACGAAGATATCGCCGGCGGTCGGTTCGTCAAGCGTTGCGAGGATGCGCATGGTCGTCGTTTTGCCCGCCCCGTTCGGACCGACAAATCCGAAAATCTGACCGGCGTGGAACGAAAACGAAATATCGTCGACCGCTTTGGTATTCGGAAAATACCGTTTGAGCTTTGCAATGTGTACTTCCATGGCCGGGGAGGGAAAAAGTTGCGGATTCTCAACGGAACGCTTCGATTATAATCGGAAATTTCGTCGAAAAACAGAGAGCGATGAAAAGTTTCAAAAAAATTCACAACGAGTCGGGGCGGTGGCGGCCTCAAAAACAATACGGCGCCATATCTCCGCACTTTCGACCTCCACGCCCCCCTTTCAGAAACAGACATATTCGATATACTGGGCATTCTTCGAAATTATTGACCAATCGACTCAAATCAAGGAGATTGAACCGTGGGAACGAAAAAGACTGGCAAGGGAAGACGGAAAATCGGCCGCAAAAAACGACGAATGCGATCGAAAATTCGACACCGCAAATAGTCAGCGGGCAACTCCGATATTTCTCTTTCGCCGAATCACCCGTTCGCTGCGGCCGTTCGATTTACGCACATTGACATTTCACGCTTGCAAAGCGACCGCCAAGCGTGAAATGAACCATGAAATCGACCTTCTGGTCAGCGCGACACCGTCAGCTCGTTTTTCACGGCATCGATTCCCGGCTCGAAGCGGAGCATCATTTCGGCAAGTTCTTTTTGCCGCTCCGTAGGAACGGTTCCCCGAAGACATGCGGTTCGGCCTTGAAATTGAATCTGCACGCCATTATCGAGCTGAAGTCGGCTTTGAAGCTGCCTCGTCATTCTCGCCGTCGCTTTGCTGTTTGTCGAGACTTCCGTTCGAGAGAGCGGAAAACTGGTGAAATCGACTTCCAATCGCGGCGGATAACGGTTGGTCTTGCTGTCGATCGCTTCGACGACTTTTTTATTGATTTCCGGAATAACTTCCTCGACGACCAATTTTCCTTCGATAGCTGACTGAACCGTTTCCGCGGTATTCTGAGCCGGGGCGGCACTTTCGCTCATGGACGACATCATTTTTTTATCGATCTCGTCGGCCAACGAAACATCCTTCCCACCTTCGCCGGTCATGGAGCTGAGAATCGAGTCGACCGACGGAAACGATGTTTCCGCGTCCGCAGTCTTGATTGCGGCCGATTTTGCCGTCGTCTTTTGTTGCCCCAAGGAATTCTGCGCCATCAGGAGCGACAGAACCAGTAATACCGCGATTTTTTTCATTGTCGACCTCCGAAAAACAAGTTTTGTCCCTTCATTTTATCGACTACTTTCAATGATAAACCTTGATCGGAAAAATTGCAAGAAAGCTCTCGGTCCTGAAACAGGTCGTGATGTACCGTTTGGAAAAACTTTACGTCTTGGAAAAGAAGGGAATGTACGAGAGAACTGCCGGATTACCCATCTTTTGCAAACATCGCAGAGCTGCGGCAAAAAGACAGAAAGGCCCGATCAAGGGCCTGAACTGGCGGTTCAGGAACCCAAGCGATTTTCGGATCGCCGCAACGGACGCAGTCTCCCGTCCGTTACGAAATCGCCGAGAAACCCCATGCCGTTGTCCACGGCGGCTTGGCCTTGATTCATCAAATCGCCCTCCGCAGCGGCCTGTACAACGCCCTCATTTCCGTTCCCGTCCTGAAGCATCACCTGCCCTATTGGGAGGCCGACCACTTGCTCAACATCGCTTACAATTTTTTCGGTGGCGGCACCGCCTCGGAACACATCGAGTATCGGCGACAGGATCCGACACACTTGGAGATGCTCGGCGTCCACTCGATTCCCGATCCGACCACCGCCGGGGATTTTTGTCACAGATACTCGAAAGAGCAGATCGACGCCTTGCAGGATGCGATCAACGAGACCCGTTTGAAGGTTTGGATGAGCGGATCGTCATTCAATGATTCTTGTCCCATTATCGCCTCTCCGCAATCGCTTGGTTAAGGACTAACTTGCACAGCACAAGTAGTAAACGTGGAAAGTACAGTGATGGAAGAACAAAACGAAACAAGTTGTACCGAAAAAGGGAAAATTTTGTGTCGCCCCGTACCATCGACATGGGCCGGATGATAAAATTTGTTGTGATGAACGACCCCATGAATCGAATTTTCACACGTCTTGACGCCATGCGAACGCTCGGATTTTTCGTGCTGGTATCCCTTTTTTGCATTTTTCCGTTATTCGCACAGGAACTTGTCCTCTTTGAGCCGGGCAAAACGGAAGCGACCATGCGGGGAGTCGACGGAGGGATCGAGGGAAGGGAATACATTTTCACCACCCGGCCCAACGATCGTTGGCCCAGTGTGGTGATTCCCGGTCAATGGTCGCTCCGCGGATTCGGTTCGCTCCGATTGGACATCGAAAACCACACGGACGAAAACGTCCGACTTTTGTGCCGTTTCGACTCTCCCGGCGCCGATCATGGAAAAGGGCTGCGAACTTATTGCCCGAATATCGAATTGGCTGCCGGAAAACGGCAAACCCATTCCATGGCGATTCCGCAACTACTGCCGAAACAACTCGAAGGAACGATGACCGGCATGAAAGGATACCCCGGTGGAGTGAAAGGGAAAACCGATGGTACGATCATCGGCGAAAACGATTTCAACCCCGATGACGTGATTAAAATCACACTCTTTCTCGCCTCGCCGAAAATTCAGTACAAAATTGGCATCCACTCGATCAAAGCCGTTCACGAAACGCCGTACAAAATCAGCAGTCGAAACGATGCGTTGGAACTCGGACCGGAGGAATTCTTTCCGATGATCGACCGTTTCGGCCAATACAACCATGCGACTTGGCCGGGCAAAATCGAGTCGCAAGCCGATTTTCAAAAATTCGACGAGTGGGAACGAAAACAACTCGCCGCGTATCCGGGGCCGGAAGATCGAAACCGATACGGCGGTTGGACGAAAGGGCCGCAACTTGAAGCGACGGGACGTTTTCGTGTTGAAAAAGCCGGCGGCGTTTGGTGGTTGGTCGATCCGGAAGGGCGTTTGTTCTGGTCGCACGGCCCCTGTTGCGTTCACACCGGCGTTACCTCGACCAAGATTACCGGACGTGAACGGTATTTCACGGAATTTCCGAACGATTTCTGCAAGTCGAACTGGAAAGACGGCGATCAAAACAAAACGTACAATTTCACCGAATCGAACCTCTTCCTGAAATACGGCAAGGATTGGAAGGCCCGTTGCGTCGATCGGGCTCACGAACGCTTGAAAAGCTGGGGGATGAACACGATCGCCAACTGGTCGCATCCCGACTTTTACCGGATTCAAAAGACGCCGTTCGTCGTATGCTTCGATGTGAACAGCCCCGTTCTCGATGAATGTAAAGGATTCTTCCGAACGCTTCCCGATCCGTTCCATTCGAAATTTCGGGAGAGCGTCGTCGGGAACCTCAAGCGACTGGAAGAACGCCTGAAAATGCCGATGTGCATCGGTGTTTTTGTCGACAACGAATTCAATTGGGGGGGCGACGATGTGTTCCTTGCGGACGGCGTGTTGAAATCCAAGGCGGAACAACCGGCGAAACAGGCGGTCGTCGAGCAGTTGAAACAAAAATACGAAACGATCGAAAAGCTGAACGAATCCTGGAAAACGTCGCACGCAAACTGGTCGGCACTGCTCGAGAGTCGACAACCGCCCGATCGAAAACAGGCCGCCAATGACCTGAAAGAGCTCTACGCCTTGATTGCGGAACGATATTTTTCCGTCATCCGGGAAGAACTTCATCGGGTTTCGCCGGAATCGCTTTATCTTGGTTGCCGTTTTGCCTATGAAAACGATGCGGCGGCAAGGGCGGCGGCAAAGTATTGCGATGTCGTCAGTTACAATCGTTATGTTGTCGACAACGATCGTTTTCGTTTGCCGAACGGCATCGACAAACCGATGATCATCGGCGAGTTCCATTTCGGCGCTTTGGATCGTGGCCCTTTCCATACCGGCTTGCAACGAGCCGACGACCAGGCCGACAGGGCCGTCCGCTATGAAAATTACATTCTTTCCGCCGTGAAGAATCCGCAAATCGTCGGCGCCCATTGGTTTCAGTATGGCGATCAGGCAGTGACGGGGCGTGATCAAGACGGCGAAAATTACCAAATCGGCTTGCTGGATATCGGCGACACCCCCTATCCGGAAACGATCAAAGCGGTCAGAAAAGTCGGCTATCGACTTTACGACATTCGCTTCAACAACAAACACTGAACCGAATTGGCAGCCGCAATTGTCGGATCAGGAAACGTCAACGGATTGATTAGACTTGTTCGGAAACCTTAAAATAGTGAAGTGAGGTGAATTGACATTGCCTTATTGGGACGATTTGTGGTAATTTACGGCGTTTGCATCTCCCAACAAGGAACGAGGACGCCGTCATGGAACGCTGGCACAAGGCTTTTACGACAAACGACAAGGAATTCAAGGAGCTCTTCGGAGTCAAAAAGGAGGTCTTCC
>JAVBPI010000177.1:0-11995 GCA_031549705.1 Thermoguttaceae bacterium | reverse complement strand
CCTCCCGCGCCGCCGCCGGTGAGCGACCAGATCGACGTATCCGTACACGAACCTGATTTGATGCAGTATTTCGTCGTCATGATTACTTGGAAATGCTAATTTTCAGTTGCGTCACACTTCGATCGGAGAGCCGAATTATTCGGACAAAAAGGCGCGTCGCGGCTCAGCCCGAAGATGAGCGCTCAGGTGAAGATCGTTACGCCAATCGCCGCCGAAGTCCGGGATCGTCGCGGCGAACGACGTTTGCATTCTTTCGACGCCGTAACGGTCTTGGAGATTCCCGAGGATTTCGAAGAACTGCTCCGTCGTCAACGCTGCCGGGGTCTGGATAAGCAGCACGGTCAGGAATTTGCCCGGCGTCAGATCGGAGATTTGCTGATGCCTCGCACCGTAACGGTTTTGCTGCTCGACCGGCGAAATTTCTTTCGGATCGGCGATCAAGGAAGCGGCTTCAAGAGATGAATCGATCGGCATGGAAGTTCCTTTCAAATAATGTGCCAAAACACCGGGAAGTGAAAACGTTTATCACAAAACACGTTTTCCGTAACACGCGGCAAAGAATAATCGATCCGCTCAATACTTCAAGAGGTAAAGGAGCCGCCCGCCGCAGCCGAACTCGTTTATCCGTCGTCGGTTCTGGTCAACCGAAACGGGATCGGATATAATCAGCGGACCCCGAAATCGCCGGAACCTTCGGTTCGCGGACGAAACGGGAGTGGGAGTTGTTTTCAAAACATCGGAGTTAAACATGAACGCCGACTTGCGCAAACGGTTGATATTTTCGGCGAAAATTCTGATCGTCCTTGCCGTCGTCGGCTGGGTCGGTTGGGAGTTGTACAAATCGTGGGACCGCGTTCACCTGCTGGCGTGGAAGCCGGATTATTTCTGGTTGACGCTTTCCGGACTGTTTTACCTCGTCGGATATATTCCGTGTTGTCTGTTTTGGTATCTTTCCATGCGATCGCTCGGCCAGCGACCGGGACTTTACGAAACATTTAAGGCGTATTACATCGGACATCTCGGCAAATACGTTCCCGGCAAGGCGGTGGTGGTCGTTCTGCGATCCGGTCTGCTGGACCACAACAAGACTCGGGCGAGCATCGCGGCGGCGGCGGTTTTTCTGGAGACGCTCACGATGATGGCGGCCGGAGCGTTTCTGTCCGCCGTGATTGCGCTCGTCTGGTTTCGTGACACGCCGCACGGCCATTGGCTGTCGCTCCTCGCGCTGGGAATGATGCTCGTTTCGGGACTTCCAATCATTCCACCGTTCTTTCGTCGAATCGCACGAAAACTCGGCGTCGGACGTCACGATCCGGAAATCGACGCCAAACTTCAAGGCTTGACGGTTCGAACGCTCGCGGTCGGTTGGGTCCTTTCGACGTTAACGTGGCTCGTGCTCGGTCTAAGTCTTTGGGCGTCGATTCGCGGCATCGGCATTGAGACGGGCCCCCTTTCGGAGCACTTTCCTCGTTTCGTGCTGGCGTCGGCGCTCTCCGTGGTCCTCGGTTTCGTGTCGATGATTCCCGGCGGCGTCGGGGTTCGGGAGTTCGCGCTGGCTCAAGTTCTCACGGTGTTCTTCGCCGGACTTCCACTCTGCGCCGCGGACGCCGCGCTGTACGCTATCGTCGTCGCCGCCGTCCAACGAGGCGTTTCCATCCTCGCAGAACTGGCCGTTTCCGCATGTTTCGTGCTCGGCGGGCGACGGCAGTGGAATACCGGGGGACGGTAGACGGAGAAAACGTTTTCGGGTACGATGGTCGCCATGAATTTTTTCGATAAGACGGTCAAAAATATGCTGATCCTGGTGTCGCGGCTTCTGAGCGGCGCGACGGTTCTCTGGCACAATTCGCAGCCGGATACCTGCCAGCGCGTCTACTTCGCCAACCATACGAGCCATCTCGACGCCCTCGTGATCTGGGCCGCGCTGCCGCACCGAATCCGTGAGAAGACCCGCATGATCGCCGCCCAGGATTATTGGGACGCCGGACCGATCCGACGCTATATTTCGAAACGGCTCTTCAACGCCTTGCTTATCGAACGCGAAAACGTCAGTTTGAAAAACACGCCGATCAAAGTCATGATGGACGGCATGAAAGACGAATACTCGATCGTCCTCTTTCCCGAAGGAGGCCGCTCCAACACCGGCGAACTCGGCGAGTTCAAGAGCGGACTCTATTATCTCAGCAAAAAACGTCCCGATCTGGAGTTGATCCCCGTTTACCTGAACAACATGAACCGTATTTTGCCACGCGGCTCGTCGCTGCCGGTGCCGATGCTCTCCCGCGTGATCTTCGGGCCGCCGATGTGGCTCGAAGCGAAAGAGAGCAAGGACGCCTTCCTGCAACGCGCCCGGCAGGAAATACTGAAACTGAAACAACTCGAAGAACATTACGACGAAGAAGACACTGACGAAAAGGAAGAATCCCCATGAAACCGACCGACATTCAACTGACCGACGTGCGCTGTTCGACGCAACAATTCGATTACCGCAGCCCGATGAAATTCGGCGGCCGGGTGGTGCGCGACGTAACACTGCTCGACGTCGTCGTCGACGTTCGAACTCGTAACGGAAAAACGGGACGCGGCTTCGGCTCCATGACGATGGGAAACATCTGGGCCTGGCCGGGCGGGAAAACCGATCCGGCGTTATCGCTCGACACGATGGTCGCGTTCGGTGAAACAGTCGTCCAATGGGGACGGGATTTCAAGGAATTCGGACACCCCCTGGAATTAATGCACGAATTCGCCAAACGGTACGGACCGATCGCGGAAAAAGTCGCCGCCGACTGCCAAACGGAGCCGATTCCGAAGCTCGCACAACTCGTCGCCGCAAGCCCTTTCGACGCCGCCGTGTTCGATGCCTACGGCCAAGCACTCGGGCAGAATGTCTACAACCTTCTTTCGGAGGAATACTGCAACCGCGATTTGTCGTTTTATCTCGGCGACGATTTTCGCGGCGAATATCTCGACCAATACACGTTGCGAAAACCAAAGGACCGGATGCCGCTCTACCACCTCGTCGGAGCTCTCGATCCGTTGACTGCCGCCGACGTCAGGGAACCGCTCCAAGACGGTCTGCCGGAGGATTTTGCCGCGTGGATTCCCTACAACGGTCTTACTCACGTCAAGATCAAGCTCAACGGCGACGACCTTGATTGGGACGTCGAGCGGGTTCTTTCCATCGATCGCATCGCCGAAGAAGAACAGGCGAAACGCGGTTGCAAGGCATGGTACTATTCCGCCGATTTCAATGAACGGTGCGCCGATGTCGACTATGTCCTGGCTTTTTTGCAACGGATCCGGGAAAAGAGTCCGGCGGCCATCGACCGTTTACAGTACATCGAGCAGCCGACCAACCGGAACCTGCGGGCTTTTCCGGACAATAAAATGCATCGTGCCGCCGCGATCAAACCGGTCGTGATCGACGAGTCGCTGGTCGATTTTCAATCGCTGCTCGACAGCCGTGCGATGGGCTATTCCGGCGTCGCCCTGAAAGCGTGCAAGGGACAGAGCGAAGCATTGCTCATGGGAGCGGCCGCCCAGAAACACAAGATGTTCCTTTGCGTCCAGGACTTGACCTGTGTCGGCGCATCGTTTTTGCACTCGGCGACACTTTCCGCACGAATACCGACGGTCGCCGCGATCGAGGGGAACGGCCGGCAATACTGCCCCGCTGCCAACGCTCCCTGGGAAGACAAGTATCCGTCGATGTTCAAGGTCACGGACGGTACACTCGGGACTGCCGTTCTCGATGAGGCGGGATTGGGGTTTGAATTCGTGCGATAAGCATGAGCCGGCGCCGCAGGTCCCGGCTTCCTGAATCCGTGCAAAAACGAACGGGGCGATGTGTTTTGAACATCGCCCCGTTCGTTTTATCCGTGTGAAGAATTCGTCGCGGTTAGTTTCCGGTGAGGTATTCTTCTTCTTCTTCCTGGATCACGATTCGCGGCGTGACCATCATCATCATGCTCGTCGTCGACCGACCGATCGCGGTGTTCATGAACAAGCGGTTGAGGTAAGGAATCTTGTTGAGAATCGGGGTTCCGACTTCTTCACGTCCTTCTTCCAATCGCTTGATTCCACCGAGCAGGATCGTTCCGCCGTCCGGCACGCTGACGGTCGTTTGGACCGACAAGGTCGCGAGAATCGGCAACTGGATCGTCACACCGGAGGTGTTTCGGCTCGATTTCTTTTTCGAGGCCCGTTCGTCGCCGGAGGTCGGCGATTTGTCGTCACCCTTGGCGCTCGATTCGGTTTCTTCCGTCAAGGAATCTTCACCGACATATTTGTACGATTCGACTTTCGTGATCTTCGTGAAGACCGGATTGAGCGTCAAGCGGACGTACTGGCGGTTGCTGGAAACGACCCCTTGAACGGTCATCAACTGTCCTTCGTTGAGCACGGTGATGATCGGCTGGTATCCGGCGGCGAAGTCGCCGACGACCGGAATCACGCTGGTCACGAACGGCCGCATCGACATGTCCATGATCGACCCCATCTGACCATTGAAGATCGTCACTCGCGGAGCCTGCATCACGTTGGCACGGGAGTCCCCTTGCGACGCCTTCAGGAAGAAGAACGCCTGGATGTCGCTCAGGATCGCAAACCCGGTGGTCAACCCCGTCGTTCCACCCGGTGCACCGAACGGAATCGAAACGCCGTTGTTTTGCGTAAACGGAACTCGCAAGTCGCTGGTCGGCGATGTCGGTCCGGACAACCCCACCGTCACATTCTGGCCACCGACGATCGAAAGACCGCCGTCACCGTCGCTGCCACTGCTGCCACTGCCGGAGGAACCACCGGAGGTGATCCCCAGTTCGGTCCGAGCCGCAGCACCGGAGTTCGGAATGAACACGTTGAAATCGAGTCCCATCTGTTCGTAGAAGTCGTCCGTCAGGGTGATGAAGCGGACTTCCACGGTGATTTGGAGGTCGTTCATTTTCCGGAGCTGGTTCAACAGTTCGACGATTTCCGCATGGACTTCTTCCGTCTGCCGAATCACGAGACTCAGGTTCGGGAAGTATTCCTGCATTTGCCCCCCTTCGTTCCAGGAGTCCGGCGCAACAACCGCTTCGATCAGGTCCATGAGCGGGCCGAAGTCGGCGGTACCACCGGAAGCACCGGTCTGGGCGCCGCCGTTGTTCTGCATTTCCTGGCCCGGCATGTTGAATCCGTTGCTCGCCAATTGCGACGACAGGTTGCCGGACCGATTCATCTGGGCCAACGTATCCGGATTGGCTGTCATCGACGCCAAGTTCGGGTCGCCATTGAGATTCGCCGCACCGACGAATCCACGATTCATCTGACCGCGGGTCGGAACAACGGAGTGTCGCATGCCACGTTCGATCGAACGTTCGAAGTCGACCGGGAACGTTCCGTCGAAGTTACGGATTCCCATGATCAAGTCGCCGACATAGTATGTTTTCGGATAGTACTCACCCCTCGCTTTCGCCACGCTGGTGATGTTCAGCATTTCGTTCTTGACGATGTACGTCAAGTTGAGTTGTCCCAACACGAGGTTCAGGACGCTCTTGAGTTTGATCTCTTTCATCAACTGGATCGCGACCGGCGTGTCGGTGGTCACGTCGACTTCACGGAGCGACGGATGATCGACGAAGATTTCGACACCGGTTTGTGCGCGGAGCAGTTGGAGCACATATCCGAGCGGCATCGGTCGGTCGACGTTGAGCGAGACCGGCATTTCGAGCTGTCGGAAGATGTCCTGTTCGCTTTGCGGACGACGGCTTTCGATCAACTGATCGGAACCGACCCGATTCATCATTCGGTTGCGGAAGTTCTTGTCGTAGATCACCGAGCTGTCCTTGAACGAATACGGAATCGTCGCAAGATCGACTTCACGCAGCGCTTCGACAACCCCTTCACGTTTGGCGTCTTCGATCATCTGGCTCATCCGAACGTTGGCGACGAGCTGAGTCGACGTGTAGAGCATGTTGGCGACCGGGTCGTCCGGCGCGAACTCGCGGGCCTTCTTCGCCATGCGGACCGCTTCTTCATAGCGTTGGTCCTGAATCAACTTGCCACATTCGTCGACATACGTCTTGAGAATCTGCTGTCGGTTGATCCGGTCCTCCTGCTCCATGCGGATATCGGTACGGACCTGTTCGTTGATCGCATTCTGGTCGAGCATCGGCTGATGCCGAACGTTAAACTGCTGCGTGTTGGCAATCGCGTTGTCGATATTCCGGGTGAAGTTCGCCTTCGTCTGCGGATCGAGGTTCGACGTTTCGACGCGAGCCTTCGCCTGTGCGAGAATTCGAAGAGCGCCCTCGGGATCGTTCTTTTCGTGACTCATCCGGTTGGCGTCGGAAATCTGCTGCATGATTTCAGACGCGATCTGCTGGACGATGATATGTTGATTTCGTTGTGCCTGGTCGACAATCGGTGTGTTGGTGGCAACCAGCGGAGCGGCTTGTTGAAGCGTCGGAGCGGGAGCGGCCGGAGCGGCACCGTTATCCCGAACCTGAACGGTTTGCGTTGAGTCCGTCGCCGGATTGTAAACGGCCGGAACCGTCGCAGCCGGAACCGTCGCGGCCGGAACCGTCGCGGCCGGAACCGTTCCCGTCGAAGCAACCGCGATCGGAGCGGCCGGGCGACGAGCGGCGATATCGGCGAGCAACCGATTCGGCGTGTCTCCTCCTTGCGGGAAGGCGGATTCCGGAAGGTTCAAACCGGCAGCGACTCGGGCGACCTGTTCGGCACGATCAAGCTGACCGGCGTTCAGCGCGGTCCGAGCTTGGCTGAGCATTTCAATCGCCTGGTTCAGTTGCCATTGCGCGGTTTGCGACAACGGCTGTGCGACCACGGGTGTTGCGGCGGCTTGAGCCCCGACGGAACGAGCCCGTCGAGCGTCTTCAATCCGCTTGAACATCACCTGCGGCTCCAGACCGTTCTGGACGTCGATTTGGTTGAAGGCCGCGTTCTGCATGGACGCTTCCTGAGCCAATTGCGTCGCCAAGTCGATTTCGCCGTGTCGGAGCAGACCGTCCGCCTGAACCAACGAGATGTTGGCGTAAGCGCGACGGAACTGATCGCTTCCCGGCGACTGTTGACCGAGTACGGCGACGTTCTTGCACTGGTGGATCAGCGCGAGAATCTGGTCGGGACGGTCGTCGATGTCCCGATACACGAGATTCATCGCTTTGACTTCCGTCGCAATGCGCTCGGCGGAGACAATGTCCTTGCCGGCGAGCGCCTTGCGTGCTTCCCGAAGTCGCTGATTGCTGATTCCATAGAGCTGATCCGGCGCACCGGCCGGCTGCACATAAGGAGTGGGCGGCGTCTGACCAACGGCGACGTTTTGCCCTAATGAGAACGGAACACCGAGGGTGCTGAGGGTGCTCGTCAATCCCAGCGCGACGGCGATCAAGCCTGATTTGATTCTTGCTTTCGGTTCCAACACGATTCTCCTTTCGAGTCACGCAGCCGCTCACTGTGTCAGTGATGGCCAAGCTCTGTTTTATCTCGATGTACGACAGCTCCAGTTCCGATGCTTCGGCGGGAAAAACACTCGATCAAAGTTTTATTCCGCTCATTCTTCCCATCTTTCCGTTCCGAAGATTCCGGTTCTACGGAAAATGCCTTAGCTTCTCTCTCCATAATCGTGAATACGGTCCCGTTTCATTAACAAAAAACTGGAATAACCAACAGAAACATTCCTTTTGAAAGAAACCTTACAATTGGAACATCCCAACCACCCCGAATTTCGATTTTCGGTGGGATACTAGGAAAAACAGACAAAGACGTCAAGATCGATTGGATGCCGCGTTTGAAAAGAAAACACGGAAGAGGCGAGTCAGCGTTCCCAGAGAAAACGCCGACGAACATTTCGAAAAAACCCGTCAGGAAACAATTTGTTTCAGGATGTCGACGACGATATTCGTGTTTCGGAGCGAATCGACCCAATTCGGATCGGCGAATATTCGGACCCGTTTGACGTAATCGTCGAACTGCTCCTTGGCCATGGCGCGGACGATCGGCGAGACGGTTTCGAACGGGCGGAACCGGTTTTCCTTGGCATAATGAATGTCGATCTTGATTTCGACTTCTTTTTCGACCGGGGGAGCGTCAAGCAACAACGAGAAGGGTGGAAGGGGGACGCCGAGGTGTTTTTCCAATTCGATCCGCAACTGTTCGGCAACGCCGCAAAGGTTCGAATACGGCTTTCCCGCCAAACGACGATAGAGCTCGGTTTCCTCCAAAATGCTAAACTGAGCGATCCGTTTATAGAGACGGCGGCGGAGCCCGAAAAGCCCCTCCGCAAGCGGCTCCAAGCCGGTATTCCCGGCCGCCAGGAGAAATTGGTCGATGCTCTGCTGTTCCGTGTTGCGAAAATAGTGAGCCGTGTCGATTGGGGCACGACGATCAAGTTCGAAAGCGAGCCGCTGGAGCATCGATGTCGCGGCACGAACAGCGTGGTGCCAATAAACTTCGCTGAACATGACATATCGGGCAAAAACCATTAATTCGGCAGCCGTTTTCCCCTTTTCGGTAATCGCCAGCGCATCGCCGGTTTCGTTGACGCAAAAGCTGCCGATCAAACGGCCTTGGTCGACGTTCCGACCGTACGGAACGCCGGCATGGAGACTGTCCCGGAAAAGATAGTCCATCTTGTCGATGTCGATCGGGCCGGTGAGAATGCTCGACAACAATGACAACGAGGCACGGTGATCCGAGTCGAAATCTTCATTGAGGAACCGAATCACGGCGTCCGGTTCGAGATTCCAGTCGTTTCGAAGCAGTTCAGCCAACTCGCCGTACCGCAAATGCTCCGCCGCTGCCGCTTCGTGACTTGGTACCCCCGAAAGACGGATATCTTCCATCGGGTGGCAGAACGGCCAATGTCCGATATCGTGCAACAACGTCGAAACGATGAAAAGCTCCGCTTCCGATTTTGAAACGGTTGCACAGAAGCGGGAATCGAACGAAAGCCGTTTCAGAGCAAGCAACGCCAAACGGTAAACACCGAGCGAGTGCTCGAACCGCGTATGGTGAGCCGCCGGGTAAACCAGCGCGACCAAACCGAGCTGACTGACCCGTGAAAGCCGTCGGAACGGCTCCGAATCGATCAACCGCCGGACCCGTCCCGTCAACGGAACGTCCAATTCGGGAGGACTTCGGATCCAACTCCCACGAGAGTCCAACGCTGCCAGTTCGGGAATCGTTTGCATGGAAAGATTTTAGCAAAGAACGGTGAAACGTCAATCAAGCAAATTGTTTGTGAACGGTAGGTTGCCGACCGCCGGGCGGCAACGTCCGGTACTCCGAACTCCATCCACGGAATACCGGCTAAATAGAGTGCGGAGTACCGCACGCAACCGCTTGGCGATCGGTCGCCTACCTTGCCCCGCAAAATCGATTTTTCTGGAAAATTCGCCAAAGTCTTCCCCGTTTGACACCCGATATAAAGAACGATGCTGTTCATAGAGAGCGGCAGTTTTGCCAACGAATCCTTTTGTCGAATGAGGTTTTTCATGCGTCGTTTTACCTGCATTACCTGTTTAGCCTGCATCTGTCTGTTGAGCGTTGCGCTCCTTGGTGCTCAGGAAGCGAAGCCCAAAGGAACCTGGGACGAAGTCGGCGTGTCGAACGCTTCGGACAACGGTGACATTTCCGACAAGGTCGACGTCAACGTGAAGGTCGCTCAGACCAACACCGGGAAGGGTGTTGTTTGGGGAAAAGCGAACAAACAGCCGCAGCAACAAACGGCGGAGCCGCCGAAAAAGATCGCGGCGCCGGCTGTACCTGAAAAGCCTGCAACCGAAAGGCAGCCTGTCAACAATGCGGACGTCGGCGTGTCGGACAAAGTCTATCTCCTCCAAAGCGAACGGAAAGTCGGGTCGACCGACTTGGTGGAAACGCTTCTGGAAGTGACAGGCGATATGAAACAAATCACGGCGGAAATGAAGACCGTGACCGAAAAAATGGAAGTCGTCGCCGGATTCCGATACGAGGAACGGATCACGAAATACTCGACGTCCGAAGAACTCGCCAGTCTCCGCGAATACGATCTGGCGAAGGCGAAAATGAAGTTCGGGACGGAACAGAAAACCCCCGAATTGGACGAAAGCCTCCGAACGATCAACGCGTCGTTGGACGGCGACAAGGTTTCGCTCTTCTCACCGAACGGCCCGCTCCGAGGAGAGCAGCTCCTCTTGGTCGAAGACCTCCCGGGAAACACGTTGACACTCGACCGCCTTCTTCCTGACAAGGAAGTCAAAATCGGCGATGCGTGGAAAATCAAAGGGAGCGTGCTTCGTTCGTTCCTCTCGGTCGATGCCGTAACGGAAGGAACCGTCGACGCCGTGCTGACCGCCGTCGCCGAAAACATGGCGATGGTCGAAATCGTCGGCGATATCAAGGGAATCTATCTCGGAGCGGCGACCGAAATGTCGATTCGGGCGAAATATCAGTTCGACATGACGGCGAAGCGAATCAACTGGCTCGGGCTGCTGATCGAAGAAAACCGGTCGCTTGGACATGTCGGGCCGGGGTTGGACCTTGTTGCCCGACTACAGGTTAAGATTTCGCCCGTCGAAAAGCCGCAGAAACTGACGAACGATTTCATGAAAGAGATTTCGTTGAAGCCGTCGGACAAACTCCTGATGCTGAAATACGACGGCGGGAAAGGGCCTTGGCGCTTTTCTCACGGTCGGGATTGGTATGTGTTCCAGGACGACACGCAATCGACCATTTTGCGGAAACTCTACCGCGGCGATCTGGTCGCCCAGTGCAACATCGCCGACATGGGGAAAGTCGACGTCAAAACGATGACGACACTCGCCAAGTTTCAGCAGGAACTCGTCAACGGACTCGGCAAGAGCTTCGGCAAAGTCGTTTCCGCCGAGGAACTCGACAACAAGTTCGGATACAAAGAGTTCAACGTGATTATTGACGGAACGGTCGACGATCTCGATTTACGCTGGATTTACAGCCTCCTGACCGACAAGGACGGCCAACAATCGGTGATCGTGTTCGTCGTCGAAGCGCAAATGCTCGACACGTTCGCCGACTCCGACCGGGTGCTCATCAACACCTACCGGATGGGAAAGAAATAGAGCGGCGGTAGGTTGCCGACCGCCGGGCGGCAACGTCCGGTACTCCGGACTTTATTCACGGAGTACCGGCAAAATGGGGTGTGGAGTACCCGCTCGGCGATCGGTCGCCTACCGCAAATGCCAAATCACTCATGGTTTTTCGCTGTCCGGGCAGTTGCAGATGAAGTTGCCGCAGCCGGGACAGCCGCTTCCGTATTTTTTAGCAAGCTCCGCCGTCAAGTCGATCTCCTTGATGTTCGCGATCGTCGTCAGCCAGGCGATCACGTCGGCGAATTCGGCGCCGAGCTCTTCTTTCGTGCCACTTCGGAGAGCCGCCGCAAGTTCGCCGACTTCCTCCATCAGCCAAAGAAATGTCGCTTCCGCGCCCCGTTCGGCGTCTTTCTCGAAATACATCTTGCGAATCAGTTGCTGAAAATCCCGAAAAGTAATGTCGCTCATGGTTTCGTTGCGGTTTTATTTTTCCACTTTTTCCAGTTCGTTACGGACGGTTCGCCGATTTTACCCGCCGATTGCCAGACCGTCCAGCGGCGTTTCCGTTCCCGTCTTCGAAACGATCCGATTCCTTCCCAACGACAAAAACGGGGCAATTTTTTTCGAAACGGATTGCAAACAGTCAACACCGTGGAATAATAGAAGCACGGACCCCAGCGAGGCTTGGCCGTCAACCGAGCTTCCACTCGGCGTGAAAACCCACAGGATGGTCGCTCCGCTCCCGATCCTGTCGGCGGCGATCGTGAAAAAAATTCACGATCCCAGACATTAGTAATACGAACCACGAATCACGTCCTACCATGCACAGACAGCTTGCACAGCGGATCGCCGACAAGACGGCGAAGATCGGAATCATCGGACTCGGTTACGTCGGCCTGCCGCTCATTCGGGCGTTCATCAAGGCGGGCTTCAAGACCATCGGCTACGAT